>JAEEKC010000014.1 GCA_016282215.1 Lachnospiraceae bacterium | reverse complement strand
TTCCAATACTACAAAATCTTTTCCACCTGCTCCATGATCGCATTCAGGACATCGTAGAAGTTCCCGTTGATGTTACAGCCGGCTGCCCTGATATGTCCGCCGCCGCCAAAATAGGTTGCCACGGTTGCCACGTTGATATCGTCCGAAGACGACCGAAGGCTGACTTTATGCTCCGTGGGCCCGACTTCATAAATGAAGACCGCCACCTTCACGCCTTTGATGATCCTAAGCTGATTCACGATACCCGACAGATCCGATTTGACCGCACCGTAAAAATCCATGGTCTTTTGTTCCATCCTCGATACCATGACCTGGCCGTCCAAAAGCGGAAAGGCTTCGAGGAGCGCACGCCCGAGTACCTGAGACTGTACATAGGTATTCTCATAAAAAGTCTTATCGATCAGTTTGGGAAAATCAAAACCGTAGGATATCAGGTCCGCTACGATCCGCAGCGTTTTCGGCGCCGTATTGGAATACTGCAGCACGCCGGTATCATGGATGATCGCGATATAGAGCGCCAGCGCGATATCCTTATCGATCAGGGCCTTATATTCCTCTTTGATGCAAAAAAGATCGTACAGCACTTCGCCGCAGGATGATGCATCCGGCACCACGTAGTGCGCATCGCCCTCACCGGGATTACTCATATGATGATCGATATTGACCACCTTGCCGGCAGTTTCGATATACTTCTCCGCTTCGCCACATCGCGTGGTTACACTGTCAAGAACGAAGACCACGTCATAGACCGTATCGTTTGAATAATCCGTCATGATCTGATCGATACCGCAGATCACACCATAGGTCGGATCCGGCTGTTCGATCATCACATCGCACTGCACATCCGGCAGGGCTTTTTTCAAATAAAGCCACAGTGCCATGGTGGAGCCAATGCAGTCACCATCCGGGTTCGTATGACCCGTGACTGCGATGCTCTTCGCACCTTCACATTCTTTTATGATGTCGATCTGTTGCTGGTTCGTCATTCCTGTCACTACCCAATATAGCTTATCATAGATTCGTTTCTCCGGTTTTTCATACCGCACTTTACACTATCAAAAACCGAATACTACGTCAGTTCAGTCTTCTGATGTTTCATCATCGCCGGATTCTGCTTCTGCCGGTCTTGCCGCATTGTCTCTTGCGATCACTTCATCGATCTTGTGCGCCATGTCAACGCCGTAAGCGATGGAACCGTCACCGATGAAACGGATCTCCGGTGTGTTACGCAGGTTGATCCTCCTTGCGAGTTCTCTGCGCACAAATCCTTCCGCACTTTTCAGTCCGTCCATGGTCTGCTTTAATTCTTCATCAGAACCAAGCACGGAGATATAAGCTTTGCACTGCTTTAAGTCCGGTGTAACGCTCACCTCAGTAATGCTGGTCATTTCAGCGATCCGCGGATCTTTCAGTTCGCGGATGATCTGAGCCAGTTCACGCTGGACTTCCATATCGATTCTTGTATTCTTTACACTGTTTTTTCTCATATCGAATGTTTCCTATGATTTCGGTTCCGGCTCTCTGCCCCTCACCCGTCACCTTCGGTGACACCCGTCTCGGCTCCCGCCTCGGTCCGCGCTGAGCAAGCGCCACTGGCGCTTAGCGCCCCCAGAGGGGGAGGGCTTTATATGGTTCTGTCTGTATCAGCGTTACCGGTTATGTCTGTTTACCTCGGTACTTCGACCATGATGTATGCCTCAACTACATCGAGTTCCTGCATCTGATCGAAACCGTCAAATACAAGGCCGCACTCGAAACCGGCTTTGACTTCTTTCACATCATCCTTGAAGCGCTTGAGGGACTGCAGCTGGCCTTCATAAATCTGCTCTCCCTCTCTGGTGATGCGGATCTTGCAGTCACGCTCGAAGCGGCCGTCAAGCACATACGAACCGGCAATATTTCCGATCGCAGATGCCTTGAAGATCTGACGTACTTCTGCGTGTCCGATAACCTGCTCCTCGAAGATCGGATCGAGCATACCCTTCATGGCTGCTTCCACATCCTCGATCGCCTGATAGATGACCTTGTACAGACGGACATCGACGCCTTCGCGCTCTGCCGTTGCCTTTGCCATCGCATCCGGACGGACATTGAAACCGATGATGATCGCGGAAGATGCGCTTGCCAAAACCACATCGGATTCGTTAATGGCACCGACACCGCCGTGGATGCATTTTACCACAACCTCATCATTGGACAGTTTCATGAGGCTCTGCTTAACCGCCTCCACACTACCCTGCACGTCTGCTTTGACAATGAGATTCAGTTCCTTCAGATTACCAGCCTGGATCTGTGAGAACAGATCATCGAGGGACATCTTGGACTTGGTCTCTTCAAGCTTCTTCACTCTGTTCTGTGCTTCAAAAGTATCCGCGAAGGATTTCGCTTCCTTATCACTCTCATGGGCAATGAAGATCTCGCCTGCGCCGGGAACATCGGAAAGTCCGAGGATCTCGACAGGTGTGGAAGGTTTTGCCTCTTTTACGCGGCGTCCCTTATCATCCACCATGGCACGCACACGGCCATGTGCCACGCCCGCGGAAATAAAGTCGCCCACATGCAGCGTTCCCTTTTGTACCAGAACGGTTGCAACGGGACCACGTCCCTTATCCAGCTCTGCCTCGATGACAAGACCACGGCCCATACGGTTCGGATTTGCCTTCAGCTCCAGAATCTCTGCAGTCAGCAGGATCGTCTCGAGGAGAACATCTATGCCCTCACCGGACTTTGCGGATACCGGAACAAACTCCGTGCTTCCGCCCCAATCCGTGGGGATCAGTTCATATTCTGTTAATTCCTGTTTTACCCTGTCTACGTTCGCGCCGGGCTTATCAATCTTGTTGACTGCGACAATGATCTCAATGCCGGCTGCCTTGGCATGGTTGATCGCCTCTACGGTCTGCGGCATCACACCGTCGTCCGCTGCAACAACCAGGATCGCGATATCCGTGGAATTCGCGCCACGCATACGCATAGCCGTGAATGCTTCATGTCCCGGCGTATCCAGGAACGTAATGCTCTGATCGTTGATCTTGACCGTATAAGCACCGATATGCTGCGTGATACCACCGGCCTCGCGGTCTGTCACATTGGTCTTTCTGATGGCATCCAAAAGGGATGTCTTACCATGATCGACATGACCCATAACGCAGATAACGGGCGGTCTGGGTACCAGTTTTTCTTCGTTTTCTTCATCCTCTTTCAGAAGTTCTTCGATCACATCGACAACTTCTTCCTTCTCGCAGATGATCTCAAATTCGATCGCGATATTTTCAGCCGTTTCAAAATCCACTTCCTGATTCACTGTCAAGATCTGCCCCTGCATAAAGAGCTTTTTGATGATGGCAGCCGGCTGGATCTTCATCTTATCCGCCAGATCCTTGATGGTGATGGTCTCGGGGATCGTGATCACCTTGATCTTCTCTTCTTCCACCTCAGGCTTCTTCTCCGGCTTGATAAACTTGCCGGCACGATTTCTCCTGCTGGTGTTCTCGTTTTCTTCATCAAAGATCTGATTATTGCGGCCTTTTCTTCCGCCGTCCTTCAGGCGCCTCTTGTCACTGCCTTTTTGACCTTCTTTGTCGCCGCCGTCAGAGAATCCGTTGCCGCCTTTACCTTTCTTTTGTCCACCTTGCGATCCTCCATCATTACGAGGAGGACGGTCAGGAGAGCTAAAACTCCTGCCACCCGCGTTACGAGAGCCTTGACCTTCATTCCTTGCTCCACGGCCCTGATCGCCACCGCGGCTCTGTCTTTCGTCTCTTGTTTTTTCACGTCCGAGATCTCCTTTCGGCTGAAGTGTCTGGATCGTCTGTCCCTGCGCTGCCTTCTGCTGCGTGTTTGCCTGCTGCTCCGGCGCGGCGGCAGCCTGTTTTGTCTGCTGCTCTGCTGCCTGTGGCTGCGGTGCCGGCTTTTTCTTCACCGGCGGCTGCTGCGGCTGCGGCTTCGGCGTTGACTGGATCGCGCCGGGTTTAATGGTCGGCTTGATGATCTGATGCTGGCCGCCCGGTCTTACCGGACGATTAGCGCCGCCCTGCTGTCCGTTCCTCTGGGGCGGTCTGTTTCCGCCGGTCTGTGAATTATTGACAAAAATGATCGCCTTTTTCTTTTTCGGCGGATTCTGCTCTCCTGCCTTCGGTGCCTGCGGCGCCGGAGCGTTTGCCGGTTTTGCCGGTCTGGCTTCAGGCTTTGGAGCCGGCGCATTTACCGGTTTTTCCGCTTTCTTTGCGTCTGCGGCTGCAGCAGGTTTTTCCGTCTTCGCAGCCTCTTTCTTTTCTTCCGTCTTCACACTCTCCTTAGGCTGTGCCTTCTGCTCAGCTTTTTCAGCCGGCTTTTCAGCGCTTTTTGCCTTCGCTGTCTTTTTTTCACTTTCCTGCGCAGCTTTTTCTTCCGGCTTCGTTTCTTTTTTGCTGTCTGCTTTCTTTCCTGCAGATCCAGCCTGCTGTCTGATGAAATCAATGTCTTCATCCAATAAAGCGGAGGCCTTGGTAAAACGGGTATACTTTGCATCTCTCCCGCTGTCCGTCATGATCTTCTTGGCATCATCATCACTGATCCCAAGCTCCAGGGCTAATTCCTTCAACTTCAATTTTGCCATTTACACTACCTCCTGCTTCTTGTATTTCACGGCCTTTGGCCATCTGCGTTCTTCTTTCATCCCTCTGACGTCAGGTACTTTCAAACAGCTGCATGATCTTGTCAGCAAATCCCTCGTCCGTTACCGCCAGCGTAGCACGCTCTTCATATCCGATGGCCTGTCCGATCTCTTCTTTTGTAAAAACACAGTAACATGGTACTTCATAAAAACTGCACTTGTCAGTGAATCTTTTTTTTGTATTATCAGAAGCGTCCGCTGCGATCACAACAAGGAGCGCCTGTCCTTCTCTGATACCCGATTCCACTTTTTCCTGGCCGCTGATCAGTTTCCCGGCCCTTCTGCAAAGTCCCAGCAGGGACAAGATCTTTTTTTCTTTCATGGGCTTTTGTTCCAAATGTTAGCAACCGCTAACTTTTCATATGATCCTGTGAAAACTCACTTCTTTATTTCAAGCGCTTCCCGCAGATCCTTTTCTATTCCGGCAACGAGACTCTCATCGATCCGGCTTCGAAAACTCCTGGAAAACGCATGACGTTTTCCTGCTTTTTCCAGACAGGCAAGATCCTTGCAAAGATATGCGCCTCTGCCACCGGCCTTACCGGTCAGATCCACAAACAAAGATCCGTCCTTTCCCGCTGCGATCCTGATAAAAGATTTCTGCTCCGCTCGCCTGCCGCATCCCATGCACTGACGAAGTGGCGTTCTTATTTCCGTCCATACACTGTCTTTGCCGGTCTGACCGCCAGAGTCTTTGTCAGCCTTCCTGCCCATCTTCACTGTCTGCCTCGGTTACGTCTCCGTCAGCATCCTGCGGGACATCTTCATAAACTGCTTCATCGCCCTGCGCATATTCCTCTTCGCCGGCAACATACTCACCGTCTTCGTATTCGCCCTCGTATCCTTCCTCGTACTCGCCTTCGTACTCGTCCTCATATTCCATATAGTCTTCAGGACGGAATCCGGGCGCATCAGCAGCCTGGGTCTCAGACTTGATATCGATCTTGTAACCGGTCAGTCTTGCCGCAAGACGAGCATTCTGGCCTTCTTTACCGATCGCCAGTGAAAGCTGATAATCGGGAACCACAACCTTAGCAGTTTTCTCTTCCGGATCCGCAAACACATAGATGATCTTTGCCGGAGAAAGAGCATTCTGGATCAGCTGTCCGGGGTTCTCATCCCAGTTGATGATATCGATCTTTTCACCGCGAAGCTCGTCAACGATAGAATTCACGCGGCTGCCGTTCATACCGACGCAGGCACCTACGGGATCCACTTCCGGGTTATCACTCCAAACTGCCATCTTGGAACGGCTGCCGGGCTCACGGGCAATCGCCTTGATCTGTACAGTTCCGTCAGCGATCTCTGCCACTTCGGACTCAAAGAGGCGGCGTACCAGATCCGGATGGGTACGGCTCACCAGGATACGCGGTCCTCTTGTCGTATTGCGGACTTCCAATACATAAACCTTAATACGCTCACCGGAACGGAAATGCTCAGTCTTTACCGATTCTTTTTCCGTCAGTGTAGCATCGATCTTGCCGAGATTGATCATCACGCCGTGATCCGTTTCACGCTGTACGATACCGGTCACAATGTTTTTCTCTTTTTCATTGAACTGGTTGTAGATCACGCTGCGCTCTTCCTCGCGGATCTTCTGCAGGATGACGTTCTTAGCGTTCTGTGCCGCGATCCTGGAAAATTCCTTTGACTGCACTTCCACTTCGATGGTTTCGCCAACCTGTGCATCCTTATTATATTTCTTTGCATCCTCAAGGCAGATCTGGTTGATATCACTCAGCACATCATCGTCTGTTTCCACGATCTCCTTTTTGGAAAACACCCTGAAATCACCGGTCTCGCGGTCAACATGTGCAACGCCGTTTTCTGCCCTGCCTGCTACGCCTTTGCCGTAGTGATTCTTGTAAGCTGCCACCAGGGAGCTTTCAATGGCTTCAAACAGGACTTCCCTGCTGATGTCTTTTTCCCTCTCCAGTAGATCCAATGCCTCCAAAAGTTCGGTGTTCATAATGATTTCCTCCTAATTGATCATTAGTTTTTTCCTCCGGTTCAATTTACCGGACTTTACACTGCGTTGATTAAAATAACAACCTTAAAACTCCACATACGGGCGAACCAGCGCCAGCGCATTTCTTTGGAATACTTTCTCGCCGTCATCCGTCTCCACGGTGATACTGTCTTTTTCAAAACTCCTGAGCACGCCCTCGAATTCTTTCTTGCCGTCCACCGCGGCAAAGGTTTTGATCTCGATCCGCTCACCGAGTTTCCTTTGAAAATCCCTGTCTTTCTTCAGCGGCCGCAGAAGTCCCGGACTGCTGACTTCAAGAATGTAGGAATCTTCGATAAAATCTTCCTGATCCAGCAGATCTGAAAAAGCGCGGCTGACCAGCTCACAGTCATCGATGGTAATGCCGCCTTCTTTGTCGATATACGCCCGAAGATACCAATTGCCTGCTTCTTTGATATACTCCATATCCGCAAGTTCAAAGTGGTTTTCTTCGAGGATCGGCGCGATCAGCTGTTCTGCCTTCTCCTCATATATTTCCCTTTTTGACATAGCTTTCTCCATACATACATTGAGTGGACCTCTCGGTCCACTCAACTTAAGTTCCATCTTCACTACAAAGCGTACTATACCACAAAACGGATATCA
>JAEEKC010000079.1 GCA_016282215.1 Lachnospiraceae bacterium | reverse complement strand
TCTTCCAGGACTTGGAGCCCTCATACAGACCGATGATCACGTTGCAGCCGGATTCCTTGGCATTCAGCGCATGTGCATGGCCCTGAGAACCATAACCGATCACTGCGATAGTCTTTCCCTCGAGATAAGACAGACTGCAATCATCCTGATAGAAAATCTTTGCATCCATTGACATTGTTACTTCCTCCTTGTAATTATGTATATGTTTGTTTCTTTTTTAACTGATTATTCTTCGTTACGGCAGGTAGATGACATTCTCGGTTCCTCTGCCCAGGGCCGCGATACCGGTTCTGGCCAGTTCGAGGATCTCATAACTGTCGAGCAATTTCAGGAAGGCATTGATCTTTTCCTGGTTACCGGTGATCTCTACCAAAAGGGAATCGGTTGAAACATCGATGATATTGCCTCTGAAGATATCCGCGATGGCGATAATGCTCTGTCTCTGCTCCGGTGCGCAGCGAACCTTCACCATGGCAAGTTCCCTGTAAACACTGGAATCCGGCTCAAGCTCTCTGATGTCCTTTACGTCCTCGAGCTTCGCCACCTGTTTTTCGATCTGGTCAAGGATCTCGTCATCACCGCTGGTCACGATGGTGATACGGGTATACTTCGGATCTGCCGTCACACCTGCAGTAATGCTGTCGATATTATATCCTCTTCTGGAAAACAGTCCTGAAATCCTGGAAAGCACACCGGAGGTGTTATCCACCAGGATCTGAAATACTTTTCTTTGCATGGATCTAATCCCTTTCTGCTCTGCCGCCCGTTATGCTTCGAATGATCCCATAACAGAATAATACCGGCTTTTTAGTCGTCAATTATTCATTATATCAAATATCGATATTTTTTCAACCGTTTTCGTTTTTCTTGTATTGAAACAGCTCATCCATATTGATATAGCCCTTCTTACCGATTTTTTTCCTGGCCTGTTTCACCATATCAGCCGCATCTTCGATCCTGATCTTTCCCGCCATTTCGACCACCTTATCTGTCGGAAGCTTGCCTGCGATCTCTTTCACTTTTCCAAGAACATTGCCATCCTGTCCTTTTCCTGCGGAAATACTGCTGCCTAGATTTGTAAGGCCGGAAAGAACGGTTTCTCCCGTTTCCTTCATGCCTTCAAAATTCAAGGGAATATAATTCCTTTCAGGTTCACTTTTGATGCTCTCTATTTTCTTTTTGATCCTTTTCGCGGCCTTTTTCTCTTTTTTGCCCTCGATCGCTGCGATGCCGTCTTTTACGGCAAGCGGGATTGCCACCATACCTGCAGCCTTGGCTACGGGATGAACGTCACTTCTTTCTTCCTCTAATACGATCCTGTTCTTTCTTCTTTTGACAAACCACGCGATAATCGCTGCAATAGCGGCAACGATCGCAACGCATGCTACGATCATACAGATCAGCTTCTTCTTTTTCTGACAGCAGCAGACATCATCATCATCGAAATCGTCAAACTCGTCAAAATCATCAAGTTCATCGAATTCATCGGATGCCTTTTTTGCATTCATTCCGTCTGCGTTTTTTCCATTTCCATGTCTGCAGCATTTTTTACATGTTCCCATAACCTGCTCCTTTCAAATCAATCATCCCAGTTTCCTGCTCCTTATTATCCTATCGGATTTTTCACGGGAATTCTTTTATATCCCGCTATTTGGCGATCTTTTTTATTGATTTTTTCTTCATTCCCGCAGATACAAGGGCTTTTTGAAGCGCTTTGAATGCATCTGCGTTCACGCGGGCCACCGCCTTTTTGGAAATACCGCCAAATGCGTTTTTCCCTGCTGAAAGCTTGCTGCCCGTGACGGTAATACTGGTAAGCTTTTTGCATCCGTAAAAAGCCTTCGCTCCGATCTTGGTTACCTTTGCACCGATAGAAACTTTTTTCAGCTTTTTACAGTTCATAAATGCTGTTTTCCTGACTTTTGTTACGGCAAAACTGTTCTTGTTCATCACTACCGTATCGGGAATCTCCAGCTTTGTCCCTTTCTTTTTAAACCCGTCAGCAGGCCCGTATACTTCCAGCGTGCCGCCTTCGATCTTTCCGTCTTTGATCTGACAGGGTTTCGTGACCTTATATCTCACATTCCCGGAAGTGAAGATCGTATCTTTTGTAAGAATTGCCGATGCATCCGGCTGCGAAGCGGCATCCTGAGCAGCTTTGAGCAGCTCTTCTTTACGCTTCCCTTCTGTTTCGTAAGTTTTCAGCTGCCCCTCTTTCTCACGCAGCAGCTGGTCCTTCTGTGCCAGTTCCTTTGCCTGCTTTTCGGCTGCCTCATGTTCCTTTTTTTCTTTTTCGGCTTTTGCATTTGCTTCAGTCTCTTCTGTCTGCCGGTCTGTAACCGTTACATGCAGAGTGGCATAAACAGCAGAATTATCCTTCCTCGTGACGGTGATAACTGCCTCTCCCCTCTCATACGCGTAAACGGTTCCCGCCTCTGACATCCAGGCAATATCAGGGTTTCCGTTGACAATGGTATACTGAGACAAAACTGCTTCATCCGGATAAACATTCAGTTTTGGTCTTACAATGGTTTCCTTTTCGAGCGAGATCTCATCTTTTTCAAACTCGATCATCTCCGGCTCCAGCAGCGGATCATCCTCGCCATGTACATAGACATTGATCACCTTCTCAATTCCATTCAGGGTTCTGATCGTCAGCGTGGTGCAGCCGCTCCCCCCACATGCTCTGATATTTCCATTATCGTCCACACGTATGATGTCAAGATCTTCTACTTCATAAAATACCCTGCCATCTGAGCCGATCGGGAATACATCATAGGCTGCATAGGCGCTGCCATCATAATTCAGATGGATCGTATCGGAAAATACACTGATGTCCTCCGGCAAGACAAGTTCATCAGTCTTTTCATATTTCGCAGTCAGGACGAGTGAACCCGGCACATCATTGCCAAGGAAGAATTGTCTTTCCTCCATCACATAATTCCATTCGCCATCATCTTCCATATTCGTCCCGTTTCCGATCTCACCTGTCGCACCGGGATCGACACCACTTTCAAGATTGCCTGACGCGGCGGGATATGTGCCGGTTTCATCTTCATCGCCAAAGTCATACACCGGAACCTCTCCAAACCATCCGACAAAGGTATATCCTTCTTTCTCAGGTGCCTCTGGCATTCTCGTAATATAGTCCTGCAGGCAGATATAGGAATCGAGCAGCGTATCGCCGTCATAGAATGAAATCGAAGAAAGGTTCACATCATCCTGAAATACCTTCATGTAATCATCAAACCATGCAAGCCTTGTGTTGATCCATTCTTTCAGCCTGTCGATCTCCTGTTCATAGTTTTCGCAGACCATCTCCTCCGGCATCATATAGCCGTCACCAAATCCGCCGGATCCGTCTTCCCCGTAACCGTTTTCATCAACACCCCGGCCGCCAAAAGGGAAGGACGTAATGCCGGGAATATCGAAATTGTTCTCTGCCGCTTTTTCCAATTCCTTCTTGTACTGATCGATCAGACCGCCATCCTGTATCATCTCCAGTACCGCCGGACGAAGTGTTTCCCATGCTTTCTGCACTTCCTCCACAAACTCCGGATCACTCTTCATGCGTTCAAACCATAAAAATGCAAGGCCACGTCCATTTGTCGTATACTGGTCCAATGAATAATCATAGGATCCCCACGCAACGTAATCAAAATCCCAAAGGGGTCCGAAATACAGTTTTCCGTCTTTTTTCTTGTACAGTTTTGTGCTGGGCGTACCATATGCATCGCCGTTTGCAGTAAACTCCTGCATCAGGTAATACCTGGCCGCAGACTCGATATCCAGATAATCCTTATAGGATACACCCTCGTCATCACACATATCATCAGAAAGCAGCGCATACTCTAAGTTATCAATATATGCTTCAATGTATGCGTTTGCCTGATCAAGCATATCCGCATCCTTCATCTCTTCCGGAGAATCCAGGACAAATTCCACACCACCCGGCGTCTGGAAGATATATCCGTCTTCCTTTCCATAAGGTGAAACGCCGAGCAGATATCCGCCGGTCATCCAGGTCGGATCATCTTCCACATCGGCAGGTTTCAGATCTTCCAGGTCGGGAATATTTACCCTGCTTTCATCGATCCTGACAACCTCGCTTAAATAATAACTGCCAAGATAATTGCCATTCATGACAACGTCCACGGGCACCAGCCTCGGAGAATACTCAAAACCTAAAGATTTTCCCAAATAGTAAGTGATCCTGTTGCGGATCAGGCTGTTGTCATAGTAATTGGCAATGAGCGCCCAATGCTTGTTTTCACCCATGCCAAAGAGGTCAGCCTTCTGGTCCAGTTTGATCTTATAAGGCCTTTTATCCGCCATCCAGGTTGAGTTCCCCCTGCCTCTGATATATTCCAGCCTATAAGTCCCGTTTGTTGCCTCTGCGGCCCCTTTATCTCCATAACCGCTCTGGTATCCATCCGGCACGCTGATCGTGATCTCACCATAGCAGTTTGTTTTATGGTCCGGGTCATTATTCATTTCCGCAATGGTCACAATCTCTTCATCGATATTCACATAAACCGTCGGAACCGATTCTTTATAGAATTTGAAACCGCGCAGGAGAACCGATGATTTTTTATCCGTGCGGGTTGTGACATCCGAAATCTCCAACGTTATATAATGCTTCCCGTAGATTGAATCGGGAACTTCTGCAAAAACAGGGCTGATCACGCCCCATTTATCTTCATCCGTCTGCCGTTTGATCTTTTTCTCCACAAAAGGCTCCGTCTCTTCATCAAGATAGAGACGTATTGTTGTATTCGTGGCATACTTTGCCACGGCGTCGATCATGATGCGGTTGATCCGTTTTCCATCCTGTCCCGCTTCCGGCACCGTACCAAAATCATAGATCTTCCTGATAGTTATGGGCTTTGTGCTAAGCTCTGCGTTTTTCGCTGTGATCTGCATATCGTTTCCGCTGACGGACACCGTTACGCTTTTTGAATATGTAGTCTTCAGCTCACCATTTGCATACATTTCCCCAAAAGAATTAAAAGAAAAAGGATCAGCCGGTGATTTGAAAAGTGCCTTTTCTTCTTCCGTTACCCGGGGAGATGCGGCAGGCTCCGCAAAAGCCTCAACCACTCCCGTTGCAGGGATAAGGCTCTGGGGGCTGAAAACAAGCATACAGGAAAGGACCAGCCCCAGCAATGTAAAACAAGCCTTTCTGATCCCGCTTTTCCGATTCATTTCTTCTCGTTTCATGTAATACCTCTCATCATTTACAATTCGTTTTCGGTTATATTTTCTATTTCGATCTTTATACTGCCTTCAAAATATCACATATTTTTCGATTCCGTATTTTCACATCAGACATTACACTATCTCAATTGATCAGTAGTTTATCGCTCAATATTCTCAAGTCGGCCTTTACACGCCCTCGCCTTCCGTACACTTCATCAACGCAAGCGTGCCGGTCCTTGCAACTTCCACGATACTGACGGTTCTGAGCATCTCTAAAAGCAGCTCGATCTTGCGCGGTTCATCGCAGATCTGGATCATCAGATGTGTCTTGGACATATCCACAATATCAGCCTTTAAGATATCGCAGATCTCCATGATATCTTTGCGGTTCGACTTATTGTATTTGACCTTGAGGAGCATCAGCTCGCGGCTGACAGCCTGCTCTTCCTTAAAAGTACGGACCTTGATGATATCAAGCTTTTTATTCAGCTGCTTTTCGATCTGTTCCAAGGTGCGCTGATTACCGGAGGATACAATGGTCATGCAGGACACTGCCTTATCATCCGTTTCACCAACGGCCAGGGAATCGATATTGAAACATCTGCGCGAAAACAGTCCCGCTACCTTGCACAGGACACCTGAACGGTTTTCTACGAGAACGGAATATATTTTCTTCATGTTCTTCTCCTTTTATATATGATCCATCGGATCGATAACAACTTTGAATTGAAAAGGGCTGCTCAGACCAGATCCATGGGATCGATCACAACTTTGAATTGAAAAGGGCTGCTCAGACCAGATCCATCGGATCGATGACTACCTCCATCAGGCAGCTTTCTTTGGATTTCAGGAATTCATCGATCTGCTGACTCATCTTGGCCGGATCCTCGACTCTGAAAAACGGCATATCGTAAGCAGCTGCTAACTTTTCAAGATCCGGGCTGCCGGACAGATCCACGACCGAATACCTGTCTTCATAGGTAAAGTGCTGATATTGCCGCACCATGCCTAAGTAGTTGTTCTTCAAAACGATGACTTTGGATTTCAGGCCGTGCTGCCGCATGGTGGCCAGTTCCATCATGGACATCTGGAAGGAACCGTCGCCGCAGACTGCTATCACTTCCCTGTCACGATGCGCATACTTGGCGCCCATGGCTGCGGGAATGGAATAGCCCATGGTTCCCATACCGCCGCTGGTCATGAAGTCGCCGCCTTTTACCTGCGCATAACGGCAGGACCAGATCTGATTCTGTCCCACGTCAGCCACATAGATCGCTTTTTCTGGCATCTTGCCGGTCAGCTCTACGATAAACTCAGCCGGATCGATGAACTTCGCATCGCATGTGCGTTTCGGCTGCATCTCTACCTTCCAGGTATCCAGTGTCTGCAGCCAGTCCGCATGATCATCACCCCGCGGCATATCCATCAGATCGTTAAAGATCGCACGGCAGTCTCCTACAAGCGGAATATGCGGGCCGACATTTTTGCCGATCTCAGCAGGATCCACATCGATATGAACAAGGACTTTATTGGTAACGGCCACATCCGGTTGGTTGACCGATCTGTCTGCCACTCTCGCACCTACCATCAACAGCAGATCGCATTCCTTCATGGCACGGTTTGCGCAGGGATGTCCGTTATTTCCGATCATGCCGTAAAACAGTTCGTCGCCTGTTGGCATGGAGCCTTTTCCCATCATAGTGGTGACAACCGGAATGGAAAATGCTCTTGCAAACTTCAGCAGTTCCTTTCTCGCCCTTCCGATCAGGACACCGCCGCCGGCTACGATCAAAGGTTTCTTTGCCTTGACCAGTTCATTTCCGACTTTTTTCAGCTGAACCGCATTACCTTTTACCGTCGGTTTGTAGGTACGCAGTTTCACACTGTCGGGATAGTGGAAGTCTTTCACTTTTGCATTCTGTATATCAATAGGCACATCCACAAGTACGGGACCGCGTCTTCCTGAATTGGCAATATAAAAAGCCTCCTTCATGATGCGCGGAATATCATCCACATCACGGACAAGGTAGCTGTATTTGACAAAACTCTCAGCCGCGCCGGTGATATCCGCTTCCTGGAATCCGTCACTGCCGAGCAGATCGGAAGAAACCTGACCGGTAATGCAGACCATGGGAATACTGTCGGCAAATGCGGTAGCAATACCCGTGATCAGGTTTGTCGCACCCGGACCGGATGTTACCGCGCAGACGCCCACTTTGCCGGACACACGGAACATGCCGCTGGCCGCATGGGCTGCGTTCTGCTCCGTCCTGACAAGGACGGTCTCAATATCCGAATCCAAAATGCTGTTGTAAAAAGGGGCAATGGCTACGCCGGGGTAGCCAAAGACAACCTCTACTTTTTCTTCCTGTAGACATTTTACAAGAATGTCCGCACCGTTCATGATGTTTCCTCACTTTCCTGATTCTATATATTATTATTTACTCCTCCCCGCCTTCGTGACGGCCCGGAAAATTCCTGACGTCGCTTCGCTCCGAAGGTTTTTCCGGACCATCACCTGCGGCGTGGCTCTTCGACATAACTTTCAGTTCATCCCGTAGCTCTCCTTCAGGAGGTTCTCGGCTACTCTCACCGCATCTGCTGCATCGGCGGAGTAGGCATCTGCCCCGATCTCGCTGGCGTAATCCGGTGTGATCACCGCGCCGCCGATCATGATGCGCGCGTTGCAGCCTTTTTCCCTTGCATATTGTACCACATCTCTCATCTGCTGCATAGTGGTTGTCATGAGCGCAGAAAGCCCGATGATATCTGCCTTTTCCGCCAGGGCCGTATCAACGATTGTCTCTTTTGGCACGTCCTTGCCGAGATCGATCACCTTGAAGCCGTAGTTTTTCAGCATCAGCGCCACCAGATTCTTTCCGATATCGTGGATATCGCCTTCCACGGTGGCGATGACGACGGTTCCTTTGCTCTTCCCCGCTTCTCCCTGCAGCAAAAACGGCTCTAAGTATTCGATTGCCAGTTTCATGCTCTCAGCGGAGGCGATGAGCTGGGGAAGGAAATATTTCCCCTGATCAAAGAGTTCGCCCACATTCTGGAGTGCCGGCAGCAG
>JAEEKC010000078.1 GCA_016282215.1 Lachnospiraceae bacterium | reverse complement strand
GTCCCTTCGCGCCAGAGGTTACAATGTCAAGTACATCCTGCTGGTGGGATATTCCAGGGCGGCGGAGCAGTATATCGACAGAGTGCGCCATAACCCGCAATGGGGTTATGTGGTTCGCGGCATCTTGGATGATTCCATCCCGAGAGGCACGGAATATAAGGGCGTGCGCGTCATCGGCAAGATCGACAACCTGTTTTACATCCTGCCGCAGAATAAACTGGACGAGATCGCTATCACCCTGGCACTGGAACAGTATGGAAGGCTTAAGGAAATTGTGGGACTGTGTGAAAAATCCGGTGTCCATACGAAGTTTATCCCGGATTATAACTCCGTGATCCCTTCACGGCCTTACACGGAGGATGTGGACGGCCTGCCGGTCATCAATATCCGCAGGGTGCCGCTGACCAATACGCTGAACATCATAGTGAAACGGACGTTTGACCTGGTTGCAGGTCTGCTCATCACAGTGATCGTTTCACCGCTGCTGCTGGTGATCGCCATTGCGGTGAAAGTCACCAGTCCGGGACCTGTGATCTTTAAGCAGGAGCGGGTAGGGCTGCATAATAAACCCTTCCAGATGTATAAGTTCCGCAGTATGCGGATGCAGACGCCGGAGGATGAGGAAAAAGAATGGACCACAAAGGGTGATCCGCGCGTGACCGGGATCGGGCGCTTTTTACGCAAGACCAGTCTGGACGAATTTCCGCAGCTTTTCAACGTGATCATGGGCGATATGTCATTGGTGGGGCCGCGCCCGGAGAGACCGTTTTTTGTGGAAAAGTTTAAAGAAGAGATCCCGCGTTACATGATCAAGCATCAGGTACGTCCCGGTATGACCGGCTGGGCACAGATCAACGGTTTCAGGGGTGATTCTTCGATCAGAAAAAGGATCGACTGTGATCTGTATTATATCGAAAACTGGACCATGGGACTGGATCTGAAGATCCTGTTTCTGACGATCTTCAAGGGATTTATCAATAAGAATGCATATTAAAGAGGGGCAATCTAATATTTTAAAGGAGAACAGGAATGAGTAACGAAAGAAGAGGACAGGACCGCAGGCAGACGACGGGGAGGAATGCTTCCGGGCGCAGTGGAAATACCCGCGGCAAAGCGAAGGCAAAGGCAGCCCTGACGCCTGAGGAAAGGCAGCGCAAGACCCGGAACCGGATCATATTGATCGCGGTTGAAGTTTTTGTCCTGATCATGATGATGATCGCCCTGTATGCTGTAAGTCTTTATAATAAGATCGATCATGAAGACCTCGATGAAAGCCAGATCATCATCAATGATGAGATCCAGGTAGAAGATCCCGGTGTGAAAGCGGATCCAAATGCGATCCAGACGAATGAAGGCGTTTCATCGGGACATATGGGCGGATATCGTAATGTGGCCCTGTTTGGCCTTGATGCGAGGGATAAGTCTCTCGGCAAGGGAAACCGAAGCGATACCATTTTGGTTGCTTCCATCAATGAACAGACAAAGGAAGTCAAGCTGGTTTCCGTTTATCGTGATACCTATTTGAATCTCGGAAATGATACCTACGGCAAGTGCAACAGCGCATATGCATATGGTGGAGCTCTGCAGGCCATCAATATGCTGAACATGAACCTTGACCTGAATATCACTGATTATGTGACCGTGGGCTGGGCCGGCGTTGCAGATACGATCGATGCTCTCGGCGGCGTGGATATTGATGTGGACTCTGCAGAGATCGAGCATCTGAACAATTATCAGGTGGAAACTTCCAAGTCCCTGGGCAAATCCTTTAACAGGGTAACGAGCACGGGCATGCAGACCCTGGACGGCATTCAGGCGGTTTCCTACTGCCGTATCCGTTATACCGCCGGTGATGACTTCAAGAGAACAGAGCGTCAGAGAGAAGTGATCCAGGCGATCCTGGACAAGGCAAAGAAAGCGGACGTGGTAACCTTGAACAAAGCGGCCAATACCATCTTTGAAGAGATCGCGACTTCCCTGACTTTAACGGAGGTGCTTGAGCTGCTCAAGGATGTCAGCAAATATTCTATCGCAGCAACAGACGGTTTCCCCAACGAAGCATACCGTACCACAGGTATGGTAAAGGGCGGCAGCTCGGTTATGAGTACCGATATGATCTCGGATGTCAAGCTCCTGCATGAGTTTTTATTCAAGGATACCGGTGATTACTATCCTTCTGCGGAGGTGCAGACGATTGCCGCAAAAGTGCATGCGGATACCGGGGCCTAAGGGGATGTCAGGTATGTCTGCAGTAGATGTAGTGATCCCGACATACCATCCGGACGCAAAGCTGGGACAGTTGTTTAGCCGGCTTTGCAGGCAAAGTGTGCTCCCGGGAAAGATCCTGGTGGTCAACACCCTTGACGATACGGGGGCGCAGGATCAGCAGGATCAGATGATCCGGGCGATGATGGATAGCGCCATGTCCGGCCTTGGTGACGAGCGTCCGGAGCTGGTCCTGTGGCATATTGCCAAAGAAGAATTTGATCATGCGGGAACGCGGGATGAGGCGATCCGAAAAAGCAATGCTCCTTATGTGCTCCTGATGACGGATGATGCGATGCCCGCGGACAGATATCTGATCGGGCATTTGCTGGACGCATTTTCGAATGCGGATATTGCAGCGGCTTATGCAAGGCAGCTTCCACGTCAGAATGCGAATCGCATTGAACGGATGACAAGACAATTTAATTATCCGGACAGTTCCTTTGTGAAAGGGATCGAAGATGAGCAAAGGCTCGGCATCAAGACCTATTTCTGTTCGGATGTATGCGCTATGTACAGGCGCAGTGACTATGACAGGCTCGGCGGGTTTTCGCGGCCTGCCATTTTTAATGAAGATATGGTCTTTGTGCACCGCGCAATGAAAGACGGCAAAAAGGTAGCTTACCGGGCAGATGCGAAGGTTTATCATTCGCATAATTACGGGGGCCTTGCGCAGCTGCACCGTAATTTTGATAATGGGGTGTCTCAGGCGATGCATCCGGAGGTTTTTGAGGGGATCTCGTCTGAGAATGAAGGGAAAAAAATGCTGGCAGGACAGATGCGGGAACTTCTGTCCCATGGGCGCATCATTTCCGCGGTTTCCCTGATCTGGATCAGCGGATGTAAATATGCGGGTTTTTTTCTCGGAAAACGTTATCGTCGGCTGCCGCGACGCCTGGTCATGAAGCTGACATCCAATCAGTCATTTTGGGCACATCTTTCTTAGTTCCTATCCTGTCACAGTTTCGTCACAAAATTGGTGTAGAGTGTTTTCTTGTGAAGCTGACAGTATCAGTAGCAAAGAAAAGAGGTTTTTATGTACGATCCCTTTGAAGCAGATGAAAGAAACGGCGAAAGTGTTTATACCTGGGGACAGCAAAATCCGCAGCCTGGCATAACGGGGCAGGAGGACGCCGGGCAGACAAACGCAGGACAGAGTGTGGGACAGCCGGACGACCTGCAGGCAAGCTATACGCAGCAGCGCCGTATGCAGCAGGAGGCTCAGGGGGCCGGCAGCTGGCAGCAGCAGAGCTCTCAGCAGGGCATGTACCAGCAGGCCGGATCCCGGCAGAGCTATGTTAGCCAGCCTGCCGCGAAGAAAAAGAAATCGGGCGGGGTCGGCAAATTCTTCGGGATCGTATTTTCGGGACTGCTATTTGGGTTTTGCGCCGGTGCAGTCATGATCGTACTGCTGCGTCTGTTTCC
>JAEEKC010000077.1 GCA_016282215.1 Lachnospiraceae bacterium | reverse complement strand
GGATACGATGGTTGACGTGGTTGCGCAGAACACAAGGTTGAATACGAAGTTGCTCCAGTCAAAATTTGCATAATCGCTGAAAATATCAAATCCGGGTTTTCCGATGATTCCGGCGATGTCTGCACCAAACAGAAGGCCGAAACCGAGGGGAACAAAAACGCAGGTACCGATACAGAAGTCCATCAGGTTCTTCATGATGATATTACCTGTATTCTTCGCTCTGGTAAAACCAGCCTCTACCATTGCAAAACCGGCCTGCATCCAGAATACCAACGCTGCGCCGATCAAAAACCAAACACCAAATACCTGACCGTTCACGAGTTCAAAGATCTCTTGTGTCATAATTATCTCCTCTCCGGTTACCTTCTGCTTAACTTTCCGGAACTCCGCGGCTGTCCGTTTCAAAAAGCGGTAACCCTTTAAAATATTATAAGCACAGGTTTGTCACCGCTTCGTGACTCCTGTGCTTATTATCTTGGTTTGTGAGACAGGTGTTTCTTTCTCAATCCAAAACCCCTGTACATGAGAAAAGGCGCCCGGTAATCGGACGCCTTTGTCTTTCAACAAAATGAAGTCTATCACATTGTTATTTTCCTGTCAATCCCTGATTTGTATTTTTCTTTGTACATATGTACTTTGCTTTTTCCTGCGCCTTCCGTTTCCTTTGGCTGTCCTGCATTGCCTTTCCTGTTTGGTTTTCGATCAATACATTTCTCTGACTTTAAGTCCGGGGAACCATTCCCGGACCGCCATTCGTCCCGGTGGCCAGTCAGTGCTGTCTTCTGTCAATCCCCCGCTCTTTATAGAAGCGGTCTTTCTCCTGATACATATCCGCATCGGCAATATGCTCGAGATCGTCCACGGTTGCCTCCGGATGGTCCTTATAGGCGGCGTATCCGACTGACATGGTGATCTCATCCGTATAAACTCCGTGCCATTCTTTTGCATGACCATGGAGTGCTTTTCGCATAGCCTCTGCGTCATCGGTATGGACGATCGCCATAAATTCATCGCCGCCGGTCCGATACGCCTTCCCCTTATGCCCTACCGTCAGTGCCAGGCACCCGGCTGCGCCCTTGATCAGTTCATCTCCGGCTACATGCCCCTTGGTATCATTAACAGTCTTGAGCCCGTTCACATCAATGGAAAAAATCACAAAATCCGCGGCAAGGGGGCTTTCTTTGATGACCATAAGGTCTTCATCAAAACATCTTCGGTTATAGAGTCTGGTCATCTCATCCGTCATGGAGATTCTGATCAGGTTTTCTTCCCTTCTTTTCTCTTCATCCACATTTCGTGTCGTGTAAATGATCGAAGTAGGTATCCCGTCCTCCGTAGCATCCACTGTAATGTACTGTGCCCGAAACCATCCGGACACCACATCGATAAAATCCGCACTGATCAGTTTCCTTTGTGCCAGCCTTGATCGCAGGGTCTTGATATTGGTAAAGTTCAAGAAATCTTCCACCTGATCCGGCATCACCTGGTTTTTCAGTTTCTGATTCATCAGGGTATGTGTCTGCGCGTTTAAGTCAACCCCGAATTTCTTTTGCTCCGCATCACGCAAAGACTGTTCCGTCTGTGTTTCATAGTCGATGAGGTTTACATTGTCATAGATCTCCGCCATGGAATCAAGCAGTCTCATTTTTTCCGCCATGATCTTTTCCTGATCCATAATGCGGTTGTGCTGTTCAAAGAGACCCTTGAAGTAGTCCAGGATCAGTTTGCCGATGATGTAGCCGGAGGAAAACATGATGATGGATTCAATGGTAAAACCGCTCACAAGATCCACAAAATATGCCATCACAGAATCGTATTCCGGCCGCAGAGCCGCTTCATAGGGTGCAGACAGCCAGGCAGACGTCATCATCAAAATAAAATTCATGATCACCGCATAGAAATACAGCCCTTTATCACAAAACAACAGACTGAGAAGCGGTACCAGAAACCATGTGATATAAATGCTCACATGAGAATAAAACATATAAGCGATCAACACATTCAATGTTGTCAACGCAAATACACAGGTGAAGGTTTTACTCGGAAATTGATGATATAAATACAGATGGATCAAAGACATCACGATCAGCACGGCAGAGATTAAAATGCATGTCGTATAGGTGATGTCTTTAAAGATGCCGCCTTTAATCCCCGCGGCTATGGCAGGCCCCGTCAGGACAAAGAACCAAAGTACTTTGTTTAAATAGCCGTTTACCTTGATCCTGTTCTCCCTCAGAAAAGACTCATATTCCGTCATATTGATATTCATGGCTTCATCCCCTTTTTTCAGTAGTACCCTGCCCTCTAACTATACCATAAAAAAGGATGTTTGCACACAAAAAAGAGACAAAACCTCTGACTTAAGTCCCCGGGGCCATTAGAATATCGTTGCGATCCGCGGTGAGATATCCTCAAGGACCGCTAAAAGGATGCGCACCGTATCGAGAGACGTAAAGATGGTCACGCCGTTCTGGATGGCGCAGCGCCGGATCTGCTCCCCGTCACCGTAATGGACACCGGACAGGATGGCACGGGTATTGATGATATAACTGACATAGCCGGCGCGGATGGAACGCAGCACTTCATCGGAGCCGTCAGAGAGTTTTCCGCGCATACGGGTGCGGATACCGTGTTCCTTCAAAAAGTTAGCAGTGCCTACCGTTGCCTCGATGTTAAAGCCAAGTTCATAGAACCGCTTCACCAGCGGCAGCGCTTCCTGCTTATCTTCATCGGCCAGTGTGACCATGACCGTTCCGTACTCTTTCATCTTGATACCCGAGGCCTGGAGCGCCTTATAAAATGCCCTCTTTAAGCTCCTGTCATAGCCGATGGCTTCACCGGTAGACTTCATTTCCGGCGACAGATAGGCATCCATGCCGGTCAGTTTCTCAAAGGAGAAGGCCGGTGCCTTAACATACCAGGTATCCTTATTGGCCGTGGCAAGACCTACGAATCCCTGTTCTTTTAAACTCACACCCAACATAACCCTGGTTGCGATATCCACCAAGGGATAACCCGATGATTTGGACAAAAACGGCACACTGCGGGACGCTCTGGGATTGACCTCAATGATATAGACGTCCTCATTTTCATCCACGATGAACTGGATATTAAACAGTCCCCGGATGCCGATGGCAAGGCCAAGTTGTCTGGTATAATCCGCGATCACGGATGCTGCGCGTACGGAAATGGAATAAGGGGGATACACACTGGTGGAATCACCGGAGTGTACACCTGTCCTCTCTACCAATTCCATGATGCCGGGCACAAAGACATCCGTGCCGTCGCAGATGGCATCTACTTCCACTTCTTTTCCTGCCACATATTTATCGACCAGCACAGGCCTCGACTCATCCACCTTGGCCGCTGCCGACAGATAATGCCGCAGCAGTTTTTCATTGGCCACGATCTCCATGGCCCTGCCTCCCAGCACGAAGGAAGGACGCACCAGTACCGGGTAGCCGATCTTTTCCGCTGCCGCAACGCCGTCCTCAATGGTGGTAACGGCAACTCCCTTCGGATGCGGGATCGACAGTTCATCCTGGATCGCTTCAAAGGCATCCCTGTCCTCTGCCCGGAAGATTGCCTGCTGATCCGTGCCGATGATGGGCACGCCCGCGTTTTGCAGCGGCTCAGCCAGATTTACGGCCGTCTGACCGCCCAGGGAGACGATGACGCCGTCCGGTTTTTCCAGCTGCACGATATTCAGGATATCCTCTACCGTCAGCGGCTCAAAATACAGTTTATCCGCCTGGGTATAGTCCGTGGAAACCGTCTCCGGATTGTTATTGACAACGATAGCTTCATAACCCATTTCCTGAATGGTCTTCAGGGCATGTACCGTAGAATAGTCAAACTCCACGCCCTGACCGATACGGATCGGCCCGGACCCCAGTACCATGATCTTCTTTTTGTCCGTGGGGATGGATTCATTCTCCCCCTCCATATTTGCCGTCTCGCCAAAGCCTGTTTCATAGGTGGAATAAAAGTAAGGCACGTAGCTTTCAAACTCGCTGGCACAGGTATCGATCATCTTGTAGATCGGATGGAGCCCGAAGCCATAGCGGATCTGTCGCACCTCATCCTCGCTCTTGCCGGTCAGTTCTGCAAGGTACGCATCGGAAAAGCCCAGACGTTTTGCCGCCTGCATCAGTTCCTTAGTCAGCTCCTTGCCTTCGATCTCTTTTTCCAGCGCCACGATCTTGGCGATCTTGTCAAGAAAGAACATATCAATCCCGGTGATCCTGTGAACGATCTCCGGATCCGTCCCGAGCCACAGAAGCTGCGAAATGGCATAGATCCGGTCATCCGTTCCCTCTTCCACATAGGTCAGGAGTTTTTGTGTCGCTTCTGCTCTGGCTTCATCACCCGTTTTGTCCGAAAGACTCTTAACATCGAATTTTTCCAGATGGATATGGGCTTTCCCGTCCTCCAAGGACCGGATCGCCTTCAGGAGACTTTCTTCAAAAGTCCTGCCCACGCTCATGGTCTCGCCGG
>JAEEKC010000076.1 GCA_016282215.1 Lachnospiraceae bacterium | reverse complement strand
GTAACGGCACATGCCTTCAAAGATGCTTCCCATGAACTCATGCAGTTTTGGTTTCACATAGGTCCGGTAATATTTTTCTCCATTATCGATCTCGATCTGCGGTATTGCCTTTGGAATGAACAGATACCAGAGCGGCAAAGTGGCTTGTAATCAAAAAACGATTAATGATTGACTTTTTCGTGAGAATGACACATAATTACTGACAGTAAACAACGGCGTTTCGAGATACATATGTATCCGGAACGCCGTTGTTGCGTAAAGAGCTGCGTAACCCTATTTCAAGGATATTTCGATGAGAAAGCAGGTTGTTTATGGGAATTGAATTGTCGAGACTGATCAAAAAAATGGCGCACATGGATCTTATGCTGGTGGCGGGAAAAGGGGGGCTCTCCAATCTGGTGACATGGGTACATATGGCAGAGAATATAGAAGCCTCCGATTTTTTGGACGGAGGCCAGCTGGCAATTACTACAGGAATAGGACTGAATTCAAGGGACGATATCCTGCGCTTACTTACTGCATTTTATGAGAAGCGGGTGTCGGGGGCCATTTTTAACATCGGTCCATTTATTGAAGAGATTCCCGAGGAGGCCATCGCGTTTTGCGACGAACACGATTTTCCGCTATTCACAGTGCCATGGAAGGCGCACCTTGCAGAGATCATGCATATCTGTTGCTTTGCGCTTACAAAAGAGGAGCAACGGATGATGGAAACTTCTGCGGCGTTTCGGAACGCAATTTTCTATCCAAAGCAGGAGGAATTGTATGTGATACCTTTGACCCACAGGTCATTCCGGGTAAAATGGAAGTATTCCGTTACGGTTATGAAACTGGACACCCATGCAAAAAAGCCGGAGGAACGTCTGGAAGCCCTTCGTTGGATGCTGGAAAAGCAGATTAGGAGCAGGGACAGGCATTTTGCAATTTTCTTAAACGAGCTGGAACTGATCCTGGTGTTTGCGGATATCTCCGAGGAAGATCTTATGATGGAGACAAATGAGATCCGGGGAAGCATTAATCGGATGCTCGAAGAAGGAGAATCACTGGCTATGGGCGTCGGAAGACTTACCAAAAGTATCCGATGCATTTATAAGAGCTATAATCAGGCTAAGGCCATACAGCGCCTGCAGGCCAGGGGCAGGATCGGTGAGGACAGGATCATGTACAGTAACCTCGGTATCTATCGGTTGCTGATGGGAATCGAAGATCACGAGATCATAGAGGAGTATTATAATCACACCCTGAAGAAACTGATCGATTATGATGCTGTGAACAGTTCTGATCTTTGCAGCACCCTGCGGTCGTATCTGATGAATGATGGCAGCGTCAGGGACACGGCGGATGAACTCTTTGTTCATCGCAATACCATCAACTATAAGATCAAAAAGATTGAGGAGCTGTTGGGAATTGAAATGTCTTCTCTGCGTGCCAGAACGGAGCTGATGATCGCTTTTAATCTGCGGGATATCATGTAGGAATCTTTGGAAAAAAGCACCGGGTAACCGGTGTTTTTTTGTTGTCAAAAAAGTCTTGTGCATGGGCACAATCCGCTTTGTGTTACGGCTCATTGTTTCCTGCCGGGGAAAAACTATAATGACAGATATCAGATAGAAAACGCGCTTGATCAGATGCGCAGGAAGGATGGATGAATTATGCGAATGAGCGGAAATGAAATTAAAGAGATGCAGAAAAAATACGTACTTCAGTCCTGGAGTAAGCAGGGAAACTTAAATCCGATTCCCATCGAAAAGGCAGAAGGTATCTACTACTACGATCATGACGGAAACCGTTATTCGGATATGGCATCACAGCTGGTGAACTTAAATCTCGGATACGGAAATACAGACATCGCGGATGCTATAAAGGAGCAGGTAGACCGGTATTGCTACATTGGGCCTTCCGTGGCATCGGAGCCGAGAGCGAAACTGGCGAAGATGATCATCGATCTTCTTCCGGATACCTTCGGTAAGGTATTCTTTACCAACGCCGGAGCAGACGCTAATGAAAATGCCATCAAGATCGCACGAATGTTTACCGGCAGAAAAAAAGTGTTCAGCCGTTACAGGAGTTATCACGGATCTTCATTCGGAGCAGGAAATCTGACCGGTGAGCCGCGCAGATATCCCTTAGAGCCCGGGATCCCCGGATTTGTAAAATTTTTTGATCCCTATATTTACAGGGAGCCTATCGAGTTTAAGTCCGAGGAAGAAGCAACAAAATATTACCTTACGAAGTTGAGAGAGCAGATTATATATGAAGGAGCTGACAATGTGGCTGCCATCGTCATGGAAACGATCACCGGGTCAAACGGTATCATCATTCCGCCGAAGGGATACCTCCCCGGAGTCAGAAAGATCTGCGATGAGTTTGGCATCATTATGATCTGCGATGAGGTTATGGCAGGATGGTGCAGAACAGGTAAGATGTTTGCCTTTGAGAATTTCGATGTGATTCCCGATATCGTTACATTTGCCAAGGGCGTAACCTGCGGCTATGTACAGCTTGGCGGCGTAGCGGTTTCAAAAGAGATTGCTGGATATTTTGACGATCATCTGCTTTCCTGCGGACTAACCTACAGCGGGCATCCTCTGGCATGTGCAGCGGGTGTTGCATGTGTTAACTACTATACCAAGGCAAAGATCCTGGACAATGTAAAGGCAGTGGGAGCGGTCCTTAAAGAAAGACTGGAGGCTCTTATGGAAAAACATCCCTGCGTGGGAGATGTGAGAGCCATCGGATTATTCTCCTGTGTGGAACTTGTGAAGGATAAGACTACAAAGGAACCGCTGGTTTCTTACGGATCGGATCCGGAAGGAATCATGCCAAAGGTGATCGGCCTTTTAAAGGAAAGAAAGTTTATGACCTACTCCCATGAGAATATGGTTTTTGTCTGTCCTCCGCTGATCATTACCGAGCAGCAACTGACCGAGGAGTTGGCAAAGTTAGATGAAGTTCTTTCTATCGTTGACTCCACCATGATATAGAGAAAAGAGAGGGGGACAGCTATGGCACTGTTTGCAATTCCGACCCATGTGGTCTTTGGAACGGAGGCACTTTCACAGGCTGGTGCCTATATGAAAAAATTCGGTAACCGGGCGCTTGTGGTAACAGGACCGCACGTGGCTAGATCGCCCATGGTCTGCGAGCTGAAAAAGGCGCTGGAAAAAGAGGAAATCGCTTACATGGTGTTTGACGGGATCACCGGAGAACCCACGGATGAAATGATCAGGCAGGGACTGGAAGCCTATAAAAAAAGCCACAGCCGGTTTATCATCGGCATTGGCGGAGGAAGTCCGCTTGATGCGGCCAAGGCCATTGCCCTGATGAGTGTTCAGGAAAAGGATACGGAAATCGCCGTATTCATGGGAGAACCCATATACTGTCAGGTACCGAAGATCGTTGCGATCCCTACTACATCCGGAACGGGCTCAGAAGCAACGAAGTTCACGGTGATCACGAATACAAAGACAGACGTTAAGATGCTGCTGGCAGGGGATTGTCTGATCCCTGATCTGGCTGTCATCAACTATGAATACACAATGGATATGCCAAAGAGTGTAACAGCCTCAACGGGACTGGATGCACTGACTCACGCCATCGAAAGCTATACCTCCAGAAAAGCATCGGAACTGACGGATGTTTACGCTATATCCGCTGTGAAGCGGATCATGCGATATCTTCCCATCGTATATAACAACGGTAATGATGGAGTCGCCAGGGAACAGATGGCGCTGGCCGCATTCGAAGCAGGAGTTTGTATCAACAATGCAAGTGTTACCCTTGTACACGGCATGAGCCGCCCCATCGGTGCAATTTTTCATGTTTCGCACGGAACAAGCAACGCCATGCTCCTGGGAGAGTGTCTGAGTTTTGCTATGGATGGCGCCTGTGAGCGGTTTGCCAACCTTGGAAGGGCCTGCGGATATGCAGAGGAAGGGGAGGATGATATGGCTGCGGCGGAGAAATTCGTTGCAGCAGTCAGGGAAGTCATAAAGACTTGTGAGATCCCCACTATTTCGGAATATGGTATTGATGTGAAAGCATTTGCAAAAGCAATTCCCAAGATGGCGGAAGATGCCATGGCATCCGGAAGCCCCGGGAATACCAGGAAGACCATTTGCAAGGAAGACTGTGAAAGGATCTATCACAAACTAATCTCATAAGGATGTGCTAAAGCACAATACACTTTGTGCCGGGACAAATTGAAACCATCCCGGCAGACAGATATACTGCAACCATAAGGAACACAGCAACGGGGCTGATACAGAGCGTTACTGTGTTCCTGTTTTTGTTACAGGAAAGAAATGAGGAAGCGGTTATGAGCAAGGAAAGAGAGATTGAGATCAAAACAAGAAATCTGGGAGTGACCTTTAAGGATGATCAGGACAAGGACGTGGTTGCACTTACCAATGTGAACCTGGAGATCTGCAAAGGTGAATTCATTGCCTTGCTCGGTCCCTCCGGATGCGGAAAAACAACGCTGCTCAGGTGTATGGCCGATCTGCAGAAACCTACGGAAGGTGATGTGCATATCCAGGGCATGACGCCTAAGGAAGTCAGGCTTCAGCAGAAATTCGGATTCGTTTTCCAACAGCCGGTGCTCTTTGACTGGAGAACTGTAAAGAAGAACATCGAGCTTCCCATGGAGATCATGGGACGTTCCAAGGGAGAGCGTTCCGACCGGGCCGATGAGATGCTGGAGATGGTAGGTCTGAAGGAGTTCGCGAATCATTATCCGAAGCAGCTGTCGGGCGGCATGCAGCAAAGAGCAAACATCGCCAGGGCCTTTGGCCTGGATCCGGACATCCTCTTTATGGATGAACCCTTTTCGGCACTGGATGAGTTCACCAAGGAAAAGCTCCATGAAGACCTTCTCAGGATCTGGAGGGCCACCAATAAGACGATCCTGTTTGTTACACATAATATTCAGGAAGGTGTTTTTCTTTCAGACAGGATCTGCGTTCTTTCGCCACACCCCGGCCGTTTATCAGCCATTGTGGATATCGACATCGAAAGACCGAGAAGTCTGGAAGTGAAGGACTCGGTACATTTCACCGAGTTGGTAGCAAAAGTCAGAAACAGTTTTGAAGGAGGCAGTATCGCATGATAAGAAAGCTGGATAAGATCACAAATAAAAAGTGGTTTTCTTCCCTTTTGTGGGTCCTGCTGCTGGTAATCGCCTGGGAGGTCGGAGCATATGTGGTGGCAGGTGCCAAGAGAACACCGGAAAACATCCTGCCGCATCTTTGGCAGATCATAGGGGCAGCTGCTTCAGGCAAGAAGGTAGCGGGAGGTATGACGGCGCTGCAGGCGGTATTTGACAGCGCCCGGGCAACCCTCCTTCGAGCCTTACTTGGTTTTTTCTTCGGAGCAGTGAGCGGATTTGTCTTCGCACTTTTGATGAAATTATCAGGCGTAGTGGAAAAACTCCTTTTCCCGTATCTTATGCTGATCCAGCTGATCCCGGTGTTGGGCATCGCGCCCATCATTCTGGCCATAACGGGAGATATCAATGTGAGCCGGGTGGTGATCGCGGCGATCCTGAGTTTTTACCCGGTTGCCACCAATACCCTGGCCGGATTTAAGGCGGTGGAAAAAGAAAAATATGATCTGATGCACATTTGCGCAGCCAAAACCCGCATGATTTATACAAAGGTGCTGATCCCATCGGCGATCCCTTACTTTTTTACAGGATTAAAGATCGCAGCACCCATGGCAGTAACGGCATCCATTCTGGTTGATACGCTGCAGGGCGACGGAGGACTCGGTTGCCTGTTGTCACAGTCACTAAAACACGCTATGAGCATTTACGTATTCTGGCTGATCGTATTCTTTTCGGCATTTATCGGAATCATCGTCAGTAAGGTGATCGGATGGATCGAGTACAGCGTATCACCCTGGAGGAGGTGTTGAATATGGAGAAGGAAATCAGATTACAAAAGATCGGCCGCCGCAAGAGCCTTAGGCAGCGGGCGAAAGAAAGCAAAAAGTGGCAGAAGATCACCACGGTGGTATATCCCCTTATTTTTGGAGCGGTTCTTGTGGGACTGTGGCAGGGGCAGATCCTGCATGGGTGGTTTCACACAGATACCTTTACCCTTCCCCTTCTGAATAAGATCGGAGAGATCATGAGAGACAACATGGATAAGATCCTGGAGAATACCGGTGCAACCGTCAGTGTTGCGGTCATCGGTCTGGTGATCGGAAGTCTTCTCGGATATCTTGTTGCGGTTTTAGCAGCCCTGTTTCCGAAAATCGGTATGGGAGGTCCGGCGGTGCTCGGCGCATTTGCTTCCGTCCCGGTGGTGGCCATCGCACCGGTGCTGAACAACTGGACCAAAGATCTGTCCGATGAAGCAAGCATACGGAGCATGATCTCGAAGATCATCGTAGTCACACTGATCTGCGCGGCTGACATGGGACTGAATGCCTACAGAGGGCTGACCGAGATCAAACCGTTTTCGGAGGATCTGATGGCGATCTACGCAGCACCTAAGAGAACAACACTTTGGAAGCTGCGACTTCCCAATTCCCTGCCCTACGTTTTTACGGCACTGAAGGTTTCGGTACCGGCCAGCATCATGACAGCCATCGTAAGCGAGTATTTTGCCGAGTACATCACCGGTGTGGGAAGACAGATCCGGGAAAATATTGTTCTGGCACAATACGCAACTGCATGGGCCTATATCGCAACAGCCTGCTTGATCGGCATTGCAGCTTATATGATCCTGATGGCATTTCAAAGTATTCTGCTGAGAAGATATAGCTGATCAGTTGAATATAAATCAAAAGATGAAAGGAGTTTCTATTATGAAAAAAAGAATGAGAAAAATCGCGAGTGTACTTGTTATGGCAACAATGGCTATGAGATTACTTGCCGGTTGCGGAAAAGAAGCGGAAGCTACATCAACAACGGTGCCGGAAGCGGCCGAAGCTACGAAAGAGATGGCAGAGAGCGAAGCACCTGCAGAGCTTAGCTCTGAGGATGTGATCAAGGCAGCAGCCGATGCCGGAAAAGTCGGTAACTGGGGGCTTGGTAATGAGTATGAGATTCTGGCATTGCTTGCAAAATACGAACTTCCGACGGATTACCTGAGTCAGGATTTCACTATGGACGGCTTTGATGATGATTCCATCACACTTGCTTCAGCCATGACCTACAACGAGCTGGGACTTGTAAAAAATGATTATGACGGCGGTTACGGCTATGGCGACAGCGTAAACTATATCGACATGAACGATGAAGGTGTTGCCATGATGGAGGATAACATTTTCTGTACGAAAACCTTCGCGAAGGAAAACCCTGAGACAGTTGCAGCATTCCTTTATGCATCCTTGAAAGGTTGGGAGTATGCAAAGGATCATCCTGAAGAGGCAGCGGAGATCTGCTATGAGTATGGTTCCTCCGTATCACCTGAACACCAGGCATACATGGCGACTGAGGTGGCGAAGCTCGTTTCTACGGATACAAAGGGTGAAGCAGCAACAGAGGTCGGTTACATGGATGATGAGGCTATGCAACAGACCCTGGATATTGCAAAGAAATATGTGAAACTGGATGACTCCGGAGCAAACGATACCTTCCAGTCTATGTCGCTGGATGATATTCGTGATAAGAGCTTTTATGAGGCAGCAAAGGCATCTGAGGGAACATTTGATGTAGAAAAAAAGAGCGTTTCCATTCAGCTGAAGTGGTTACCACAGGCTCAATTTATGGGTTACTACGTAGCGCTTGATAAGGGATACTATACAGAGGCCGGTTTTGAGAATGTGGATATCGTATCCGGCGGTGGTGATATCGCAGAGACAACTGCAGTAAACAACGGAACCGTAGATTTCGGTGTTACCTGGGAAACAAACCTTGCATGTGCGGATGCCAGCGGTATGGATCTTGTGGAGATCGCGCAGATTTATCAGAGATCGGGACTGGTACTTGTATACAAACCGGAAAACTTTGGAAACTAAGATAAAACGCAGAAGTCATTATGTGGCGACGGTTTTACCCGTCGCCACCAATATAAATGAAAAGGGGTGTTTTTATGGATCTTTTGATTAAAAACGGAACAGTTGTAACAGCCGTGGGGAGTTACGCAGCAGACGTTGCGGTAAAAGACGGCATCATCGTTGCCATCGGCAGGGATTTGGATTACGAAGCAAAGAAAACGGTGGATGCCACGGGTAAACTGGTTTTGCCCGGAGCCATCGATGCGCACACACATATGGCAATGCCTTTCGGAGGAACGGTATCCGCCGACAGTTATCTGTCCGGAACCCGGGCTGCTGTCTGCGGAGGTGTAACTACTATTTTTGACTATCCCGTACAGCATAAAGGTGAGACGATCCTCGGACTCGTAAATTCCAAGAAGGCTGTGCTTGAAGAAGAAGCTTGTTGTGATTATGCATTTCACTGCTGCATCACTAACTTAAACGACGGTGAGATCTTAGAGGAGATGGAGAAGGCAGTGGAGGAGGGAATCACAAGTTTTAAGTGCTTCCTGGTATATAAAAAAGAAGGCATGATGGTGGATGACGGTATGCTGGCAACTTTGCTTTTACGGGCAAAGGAGCTTGGTGCCATGATCAATGTACATGCCGAGAACCCGGATCTGATCGATCTGCGGATCGAGCAATATCTGAAGGAAGGCAAAACCGGTGCCTGGTACCATTACATGAGTCGACCGGAATTTGTTGAAGCGGAGGCGGATAAGAGAGTTGTTCACTGGTCAACACATCTTGATGCGCCGGTTTATATCGTGCACATGGCGGACAAGGAAGGACTGGAAGCCTGCATCAAAGCGAAGGAAGAGGGCCACGAACTCTATGTGGAAACCTGTCCCCAGTATCTGGAGTTTACCTGTGATGTTTACAAGAGAGAGGACGGAAGAAACTTTGTGTGCTCGCCGCCCATGAAAGGACAGGAGAGTCTGGAGGCTCTGTGGAAAGCGTTAAGGAGCGGCTTTATTGATACGGTGGCAACGGACCACTGTCCGTTCCAAAGCTATGAGAAGGATTGGGGAAAAGATGACTTTACCAAGATTCCCAACGGATGCGCAGGGGTAGAGAACCTGTATCCCTATATGCTGGATGCGGCTAATTCCGGAAAGATCCCCTTTGAGAAGGTGGTTGAGGTTTGTTCTACAAATGTAGCAAAAATCTTCGGCTGTAAGAACAAAGGCGAAATCGCTGTTGGAAAAGATGCGGACATTGTGATCTATGACAGGGAAAAAGATTTTACCATCAGCGTAGACAATATGCATTCCGATTACGACCATACCATCTGGGAAGGCAAAAAACTTCATGGTTATCCGGTGCAGACCTATCTTCGCGGAAAGCTTGTCTATGATGACGGAGACTATGTGGGTACCCCCGGGGAAGGTAATTTTGTAAAGCGCATCCCGAAGCCGTAAGGGAAAGGAGGAGACATAAATGGCATATGAAGAAATCCGAAGGAAAGTGAATACAAGCAGATGTCTGATGTGCCATGATGCTCCCTGCAAGAAGGTGTGTCCCAAGGGCCTTGATGTTTCAGGAATCATACGTTCCCTGCGCTTTGACAATATAACAGGCGCAGCGAGAAAACTCGGAAAGGAAAACGCGTGTGCGGATTGCAGTGCGCCGTGTATGGAAGCCTGCAGACGATGCGCCGTTGACAGAGCCATAGAGATACCGGAGCTTTTCAAAGACCTGTTTGCAGAGGCCGTCGTGGTACCGGAGAAGAAAACAGATCTTTCGGTCACTTTTTTGGGTGTGAAATTTGAAAATCCATTTTTGCTTTCTTCTTCCGTGGTGGGAAGCAACTACGAGATGGTTGCAAAAGCCTTTGATCTTGGCTGGGCGGGAGTCGCGTTTAAGACCATCGGACTTTTTGTTCCCAACGAGGTTTCTCCCAGATTCGGAGCCCTTGAGAAAGAGGACAACCCTTTTGTGGGTTTTAAAAATATCGAACAGATTTCGGATCACACTCTGGAGGAAAATCTGGGTTTCCTGAAGCGACTGAAGAAGGATTACCCCACAAAGGTGATCATTGCATCCATTATGGGACAAAACGAAGATGAATGGACCCGGCTGGCAGGTTTGATGGAGGAAGCGGGAGCGGACATCATCGAGTGCAATTTTTCCTGCCCGCAGATGGTAGGAGAGGGACTGGGAAGCGACGTGGGAACCAACCCGGAGCTTGTGACAAAATACACGGCAGCAACCAGACGTGGGACGAAGCTTCCGATCCTTGCCAAGATGACTCCGAATATTACCAGAATGGAAGAACCGGCTGCAGCAGCCATTGCCGCAGGGGCGGACGGACTGGCAGCCATCAATACGATAAAGAGCATCATGAATGTGGATCTGTCGGACTTCGGCAGTGCACCGAAGGTGGCGGGTAAATGTTCTGTCGGCGGTTATTCCGGAAAAGCGGTAAAGCCCATAGCGCTTCGGTTCATTAACGACATGAAAAAAGATCCGCGGACAGCGGCTGTACCGATCTCCGGTATGGGCGGAATCGAAACATGGAGAGACGGCGCTGAGTTTTTGGCCATGGGATGTGAAACGCTGCAGATTACCACGGCGGTCATGCAATACGGCTACAGGATCATTGATGATTTATCAGAGGGTCTTTCCGATTACCTGTCCGCTGCCGGAATGGAGAAGGTAAATGATCTGATCGGCGCTGGTCTTGATCAGGTGGTGGATACGGAAAAGCTGGACCGTGACACCATTGAGTATCCGAAGTTTAACAAGGAAACCTGTGTGGGATGCGGACGTTGTTACATTTCCTGTTATGACGGTGGGCATCAGGCAATCGGGATGAGCGGCAGCTCCGGCAAGCCAGTGCTTGATCCGAAAAAATGTGTGGGCTGTCAGCTGTGCAAACTGGTATGTCCGACATGCTCCATATCATCGGCGGGAATCCGTGTACCCAAGAAAAGATAAGAAAGGAAGGGATTACATATGTATAAGTGCAGTTTAGAAAGAATGACAGATAAGATCAAAACATTTTCAACCTACGGAGATGCGGGACACGGCGGTATCACCAGATACTCCCTTTCCCCTGCAGCAATTCAGGCAAGAAACGAGTTCATCCGGCGGATGGAAGCTATCGGTGCAACAATCGAGATCGATGACGTGGCCAATATCTATGCAACCCTTGCAGGAAGCGATCCTTCGGCAAAAAGGATTGTTATGGCGTCTCACTGTGACTCCGTGAAAAACGGCGGAAATTATGACGGTATCCTGGGCGTTATGTCGGCAATGGAAGTGCTTGAAACCGTTGCTGAACAGAACATTCCACATAAGCATCCCCTGACGGCCATGATCTGGACTAATGAGGAGGGATCCCTGTATCCTCCTGCAATGATGTGCTCTGGCATCGTGTGCTATGACTATTTGCCGGAGGATATCCGTGCCAAGTTCAGGTTCGAAGATATGATGGCATCAAAGAGTATTCTTGACGGTAAGAGCACCTTTGGTGAGGCACTTGAGGCCTCTGGATTTAAGGGAGACAAAAAATATCGTCTTTCCCCAGAGAATTATCTGTACATGTTTGAGACACACATCGAGCAGGGACCGATTCTGGAGGATGCGGGAAATGATATCGGCGTTGTAGACTGCGTTTTGGGTATGTTTAACTACAGACTCCGGTTCTACGGACAGACCACACATGCCGGAACTTTCCCGATGCCCAAGAGAAAAGATGCATTTCTTGCAGCTTCTATGGCGCTTACTTACCTCCACGAGGAGATCGATAAGCTGGGGTATTCCGATCTTGTTTATACCACGGGTGAGGTGGTATGCCATCCCTGCGTACATACCTGTGTGCCCGATTTCTTCGATTTTTCCTTTGATGCGAGACATGAGGATCCTGCGGTGCTTGAAAAAGTGCTTGCCATCGTGAAGAGCTGTGCTGACAAAATCTGGGCAGGATGCACCTGTGAGGTGGAGAAAGCCTGGAATCGGGACACTGTATATTGGGAAAAGAAACTGGTCGGCTTTGTGAAAGAAGCCGCAGAGGAAATCGGAGTATCTCATCAGTTCATCCACTCAGGAGCCGGACACGACGCGCAGTTTGCAGCATACATGCTTCCCACTACCATGATCTTTGTACAGTCCAAAGACGGTCTTAGTCATTGCGAGCCGGAGTATTCATCGCCTGAGCATTGTACGGAAGGAGCAACCGTCATGCT
>JAEEKC010000075.1 GCA_016282215.1 Lachnospiraceae bacterium | reverse complement strand
GTTTATCAATTCAATAGTTTATCAACTCAGTAGCTTTATTGTACCATATTTATAGTTTCTGATGTACTGGTTATACCCCCGATCATGTCCAAAAAACTACACGTCAAAAACGCCCCCCGGCCCCCGGCCAGCTCAGCTTGCCATATCGGCAAACGGAGCCAGCATGCGCATGGCAGCAGGACTGCGTCTGATCTTGCGCAGTGCCCTGTCCTCGATCTGGCGGACACGTTCGCGGGAAACACCCATTTCGGGCATTTTCCCGATCTTTTCCAGGGACATCTGCTCATTATCCCCCAGACCGAAGCGGTGCACAATGACAAAACGCTCCTTCTTATCCAAACCGCCGAGGGCCTGTTCGATCGCGTTCCGGAGATCGTTCCAGACCAGTCCGTCGGAAAAATCTCCGACTCTCTCGTCAGCGATAAAATCGCCGAGGCATGTTTCCTCCTCTTCACCGACAGGTGTGTCCATGTAGACAACAGAGAACACCGAATTCATGGCACTCTCCACCTTATCAACGGGAAGATTCAGATGATCGGCGATCTCAGCCGCAGTCGGTTCGCGGTCGTAGAGCTGCGTAAGCTCCCTCTGCGCCCTTCTGATCTTACTTAAAGTTGTATGAACATGCACGGGAATATGCACGGGGCTCTTTTCGTCCTTCATGCCTCTCGTGATGCACTGGCGGATCCACCAGATGGCATAAGTAGAGAACTTGTAGCCCTTTGTATAATCAAATTTTTCCGCAGCCCTGATCAGCCCGAAAACTCCATATGAATTCAGCTCTTCCAGGGGAAGGCCGCTGCCGAGATAGTGTTTTGCTTCATGGATAACAAGGCGCAGATTTGCCTTGATAAGGCGGTTTCTGGCCTCGAGAGCGTGCTCACCGTTCCCGGCGATGATCTGGCCGAGCCTGTTCTCCTCTTCTGCTGTCAGAAGCGGAACATTTGCGATCTCAAAAAGATACTGCTGCATACTGTTGCGCAGTACATTTTTATCCCTGTCGGCTGCGGGCAGATCATAGCCGTCACGATCGGCCTCTTCGGCCTCTTCGGCAAGAGAATCCATGAGATCCTCCTCCAGACCGGATTCAATGCTCATCAGCTCATCTTCAGTGGGGTTCAGATTCATTTCGGAACTCATGTTCATTTCATTGATCTCATTCAGTTCAAAGTTGTTTGTCATCTTTTTCATAATGTAATCTCCTTTTAATCAGTTGTTTACAGGCACCGTTTTTTACACTGCCTTGATCAGTTATGTATCAGTTACGTAAACAGCGGGGCATAAGCCGAGCTTACCTATCGGCCAGGTCGAAGCGGATATCCGCTTCGCGACTGGCGATAAGCTCTTCGATGCCGACCTCAAAGAGATCGCTCATCATAAGGAGCATATCGATGGAGGGGGAGGCAATGCCTCTGCTCCATTTGCTGACAGCCTGCGGGGAAACCCCGAGGATCTTTGCCAGGCGGCTGGCGTTCCAGCCACGCTCCTTAGCGAGCGCAAGAATGTTTTTGCAGGTGGTTTCGGAATCGTATACTTTCATGTAAGCCTCACTTTCTGCGGCGATGCCGCAAACCGACGGAAGTTTTCAGCGATCAAACGAAAAAGCGGACAAAAACTCCCGTGATACCGTCCAAAAATGCATAAAAATACCCTATGCAAAAATCTGATCCGGCATCCCTGACTCTTTTGTTACAAGCGAAAACAGGCGCAAAAACCCCCTATCTCCTTTTCCTGTCTTCTTCCCAAACGCACTCTTTAAATTCTTGGAATGATGTCTTGAAACGACTTTGAAGTTTCCTACCGACCGCATAGACTTGCGATCGACAGATAACAACCCTGCAAGGTAAATCATTCATCTGTCCACTGCAATAGACAACAAGGACGATCATCCCACTTTGTTATGAAATTTTGAAGCGTTATCCTCCTTTCGAATTTTCGCTGTTTAACAAATATAGCACATGAAATGTCCTTTGTCACTAAACCAGCGGTTTATTTTCGCCTGTTTTTTCAAAAAAAATATGTTCCCGGCTTTGCCGCCTGCAAACAGCTTACCGGTAGAGCGGAAAAACAGCCGCGTATGTCTTATTCGGCGGCTGTCTTTCTTTTCCTTTTTATTTTTTCAAAAATTTTCAAAATTTTTTCGCGGTCTTTTAATCAGTCTTTTCCTCCTGCTTTTCCGCGGCCTTTGCAACCGCGATCAACTCGCTCCCATCTTCTGACACATCCACAAGGATGGTATCGCCCTCTGAAAGGGCATCCTCTAAGATCAGTTTGGCTGCCAGGGTTTCCACATACTTCTGCATATAGCGTTTCAGCGGCCTTGCACCGTAAACCGGATCATAACCGTTGTCGATGACAAATGTCTTCGCCGCATCTGTCATGGTCAGGCTCAGGTCCCTGTCAGCGAGACGCTTGTTCAGCTGCTTTAACAGAAGCTCGATGATGCCGCCGATATTGTCTTTGGTCAGCGGTTTGAACAGGATCGTCTCATCGAGACGGTTCAAAAACTCCGGCCTGAAATGCGAGCGGAGCTCTTCCATGACGTTTTCCTGTGCCTCGGGCAGGATCTCGCCTTCCGGTGAGATGCCGTCAAGCAGATAAGGCGCTCCGATATTGCTGGTCATGATCAGGATCGTGTTCTTAAAGTCCACGGTCCGTCCCTGGGAATCGGTGATGCGTCCGTCGTCCAGCACCTGCAGCAATACATTGAATACATCGGGATGCGCTTTTTCAATCTCATCGAACAGAACAACGCTGTACGGTTTTCTGCGGACGGCCTCTGTCAGCTGGCCGCCTTCCTCATATCCCACATATCCCGGAGGCGCTCCGATCAGGCGGGATACCGCATGCTTTTCCATATACTCGCTCATGTCGATGCGGACCATGTTGTTTTCATTATCAAAGAGGCTCTGCGCCAGCGCTTTGGCAAGCTCTGTTTTTCCGACACCGGTGGGACCAAGGAAGAGGAAAGAGCCGATGGGCTTGCCCGGATCTTTGATGCCGGCTTTGGAACGCAGGATCGCTTCCGATACTAAGGATACTCCCTCATCCTGCCCGATCACGCGTTTATGCAGCTCCTCATCAAGGTGCAGTGTCTTTGCCCGCTCGCTCTCTGTCAGCTTGGCAACCGGAATGCCCGTCCATCTGGAAATGATCTTGGCGATCTCTTCGTCATTGACATTTTCATGTACTAAAGACCTGTTCTTGCCAGTGGCTGCCTCAGCTTCTTCCAACTGTTTTTTCAGCTGCGGCAGACGGCCGTAGGAAAGCTCGGATACCTTCTCAAGGTCATTTTCTCTCTGGGCGATCTCAATCTGATTGTGAACATCTTCGATCTCTTCCCTGATCTTGGAAAGCTTCTCTACCTCCTGTTTTTCATTGTCCCAGGTTGCCTTCTGGGATTCAAAAGTCTCCTTCAGCTCTGCCAGTTCTTTTTGCAGGTTTTCCAGGCGTTCTGCGGAAAGCTTGTCATCCTCTTTTTTCAGTGCTGTCTCTTCGATCTGCAGCTGCATGATCCTGCGGCTCATCTCGTCAAGCTCTGCCGGCATGGAATCCAGCTCCGTCTTGATCATGGCGCAGGCTTCATCCACCAGGTCAATGGCCTTATCCGGCAGGAAACGGTCTGTAATATATCTATTAGAAAGTGTTGCTGCGCTGACTAAGGCGTTATCGAGGATCTTCACGCCGTGATAAACCTCGTAGCGGTCTTTTAATCCTCTTAAGATGGAAATGGTCTCTTCCACGGAAGGCTCGTCCACCAGCACGGTCTGGAACCTGCGCTCCAAGGCAGGATCTTTTTCAATATACTGTCTGTGCTCATCGAGTGTCGTTGCGCCGATGCAGTGCAGTTCTCCGCGGGCCAGCATGGGCTTGAGCATATTGCCGGCATCCATGGCGCCGTCGGTTTTGCCCGCGCCGACGATCAGATGCAGCTCATCTATAAATAGAAGGATCTGCCCTTCGCTCTTTCTGACTTCCTCGAGAACGGCTTTCAGCCTCTCCTCGAATTCGCCCCTGTACTTGGCACCTGCCACCAAAGCGCCCATATCCAGCGCAAAGATCTTCTTATCCTGCAGGGACTTTGGCACATCACCGCGGACGATCCGCTGTGCCAGTCCTTCCACGACCGCGGTTTTGCCCACACCGGGTTCACCGATGAGAACCGGATTGTTCTTGGTCTTTCTCGACAGGATCCGGATCACATTGCGGATCTCATCATCCCTGCCGATGACGGGATCGAGCTTCTGGCTTTTTGCCTTCTCTACAAGCTCCTGCCCGTATTTTTTCAAAGTATCATAGGTCGCCTCGGGATTATCGCTGGTCACCCGCTGATTGCCGCGGATCGTGGAAAGCGCCTGTAAAAAGCGTTCCAATGTCAGTCCGTATTCGTCAAAGAGTTTTTTCAGTTCCCGGTTGGGTCGCTTGAGCAGCAGGATCATCAGATGCTCCACGGATACGTACTCATCGCCCATGGCCTTCGCTTCATCCTCGGCCATGACAAGCACTTCGTTCAGTTCCTTGCTCATATAGACCTGACCGGCGCCGCTGACTTTCACCCGCTTTTCCACGGCCTGACGGCTGCGGTCGGTGAAATGTTCCACATTGATCTCCATGCGCTCTAAGAGTTTGCACAACATGCTGTCATCCATGGTGACAAGGCTGTAGAGCAGATGTTCCTGGTCGATCTCCTGGTTGCCGAATTCATAGGCCAGTTTTTCACAGCCGTTTATGGCTTCCACGCTCTTTTGCGTGAATTTTGATATATTCATATCGCATCCCTCCTATTCATTATTAGTTTTTCGGCTTCGTATTTTTCATATCGGACTTTACACTACCCACAATTGATTCGTAATTATCGACTCCGTATTTTCATACCGGGTTATAAACTACTCAATTTCACGCTTGTTCTATATCATGTATAACAGATTGTTTTTCCTTTGTCAACTATCGGGCCTGTTTAAACACACAGATTTCACAGGCAGATCACAAGAATCCCTTTACTTTTTCCGGAAAACAAACTATAATGCAATTCGGATTCTATCGGAATCTGCATATCCGCTATTCATCCGTTCATGATGAATAAGCATTGTATCAGAAAGGAAAACTATCATGAGCCAGAAAAAAATGGAAGCCTACAAAGAGGCGAAAAAAAACGTAAAGCAAATCCGTAAAAAAGAAAAAACCGGGAAGATCCTGGGCTGGATCTTCGGTATTTTGATCGCAGCCGCTTTGATCGCTGCTTCCGTTTTCCTGATCTACTATACAAATGTCATTAAGCCAAAGCAGGAGGCTGATGCCGCTGCTGCAGCCGCTGCCGAAAATGAAGAAACCGCGACCGATGTAACGAATATCATCAATTCCGCTGCCGGTGACGATACCGCCGTATCAGATGTTTCTGAACCTGTCGTGATCGACGCAGGCAGCGCAGAAGGTACTTCGGATGACGGCGCCGCTGCTACAGACGATGCCGCTGCTACGGACGCCGGAACGGACACCGCCGAGCCCGCAGCTGACGAAGCCACCGAGTAAGCAGGCCGTTTCTTTTTCGGCTTTCTATTTGATCTTAAGCGCCCCCTCTTTTCAGGGGACGCTTTTTTGTATCTGTTATGATTTCATGAGAAGTACTTCACGCCTGCTTCGAAGATCTTCATATCCTGCTCGCCGACGATATTGATCGCTACACCGTCGCCGCGACGCTCTGCATGCGCCATTTTACCAAAGCACCTGCCATCCGGTGAGGTAATACCCTCGATGGCTTCGTAACTTCCGTTGATATTCCACTCTTCATCCATGGAAAGTCTGCCTTCGGGATCGCAGTATCTGGTTGCCACCTGGCCGTTTGCAAAGAGTTTATCAAGCCATTCCTTCGGCGCCACGAATCTTCCTTCGCCATGGCTGGCCGGGCAGGTGTAAACGCCGCCGAGCTCGGCAAGAGACAGCCAGGGTGAGCGGTTGGAAACCACCTTTGTATATGCCATTCTGGAAATATGGCGGCCGATGGTGTTGTAGGTCAGCGTCGGGCTGTCTGCCGTCTGGGATACGATCTTTCCTTTCGGCACAAGTCCTAACTTGATCAGCGCCTGGAATCCGTTGCAGATACCGAGGGCAAGACCGTCTCTTAGCGTCAGCAGATCCATGACCGCTTCTTTCATCTTTTCATTTCTGAACGCCGTTGCAAAGAACTTCGCACTGCCATCCGGTTCATCACCGGCAGAGAAACCGCCGGGGAACATGATGATCTGTGCCTGTTTGATGCCTGCCGCAAACTCGTCCACGCTCTCGCGGATATCTTTTGCATCGGCATTTCTAAATACCTTTACGATCGTATCAGCACCGGCTCTCTCAAAGGCCTTCGCGGAATCATATTCACAGTTCGTGCCCGGGAATACCGGAATAAAGACAGTGGGACGGGCAACTTTGTTCTTGCAGACATAGATGCCTTCGCCGGTCTGTTTTTCTATATCGTAGATCTTATCCTCGAGTGCGTCATTTCCTTTATATGCTTTTGTCGGGAAAACAGCTTCCAGCGGTTTTTCCCAGCCGGTCAGGATATCTGCCATGGATACAGATACGCCGCCTACGGTAACGGCTTCATCTTCGCCAAGGATCTTTGCAACAACGGCCACAGCTGCTGTATCGTTCACCTTTCCGCCCTTGTTTTTCACAAAATCCTTTACCTGATCCGGAGCTCCTGTCGCTTCAAGTTCTGACAACTTCTCCGCGGTAACAGCCTCCTGCCTGAACGCTTCTTTGCAGGCTGCGATCACTGCATCCACATCCTCGGGCTTTACTTCCGCAAGCAGATCACCCATACGGTTTTCAAACAGTTTTTCCACAGCCACGTCATCTGAAAAAGCAAGGCCGAAATGATTGCCGACTGCCATATGAACTGCCGCTGCCAGAACGCCGGCGGAATCGATCGTATAAGCGGATACGATCCTGCCTTCCCTGGCCAGCTTTGTAAACGCTCTGTAGATCGGTTTAATACATGTATAATCCGGCATGGAAAAACCGTCACGCGGCAGGGATATCCAAACCAGCTGATTACCCGGTGTCTTACAGTCTGTCGTGATCATGTCACCGGTATGGGATGCCGGATCCACTGCAAAGGAAACCAGTGTCGGCGGCACATCGATCTCGTTAAAGCTGCCGCTCATGGAATCCTTTCCGCCGATGCTCGGAAGGCCAAAGCCGAGCTGCGCATCCAGACTGCCGAGCAGCGCTGCAAACGGCTGGCTCCAACGGGCCGGATCTTCGGTCATGCGTCTGAAATACTCCTGGAAAGTGAAACGGACTCTTTCAAAATCACCGCCTGCCGTCACGATCTTGGAAAGTGACTGCAGCACTGCATAGGCTGCGCCATGGAACGGACTCCAGCTGGACAGATAGGGATCAAAACCATAACTCATCAGAGTCACCGCATCGGTCTTTCCTTCGAGAGCCGGAAGTTTTGCTGCCATGGTCTGGATCTCGGAAAGCTGATACTTGCCGCCGTAAGGCATGGTCACGGAACCTGCGCCGATGGAGGAGTCGAACATCTCCACAAGACCCTTCTGGCTGCAGACATTCAGATCGGAAACCGTTGCCTTCACTGCTGCTGCGATATCGCCCTTCTTTAAGCTTTCGCCGACTGCCGGAATCGCATTTTTCTTAAAATAGTTATCCTCTTCTTTGATGGCATCCACACGAACGCTGGTTTCCTGATGCGCGCCGTTGGTATCCAAAAATGCGCGGGAAAGATTAACAATCTCTTTTCCCCTCCAGGAAAGTACAAGTCTGGGCTCCTTGGTCACAACCGCAACCCTGGTAGCCTCTAAGTTTTCTTCATGGGCAAAATTCATAAATGCATCTTCGTCCTTCGGATCGATGACCACAGCCATACGCTCCTGGGATTCGGAGATCGCAAGTTCTGTTCCGTCAAGACCTGCATATTTCTTGGGCACTTTGTCAAGATCCACCTGAAGACCTGCTGCCAGCTCGCCGATGGCTACGGACACGCCGCCTGCGCCAAAGTCATTACACTTCTTGATCAGTTTACTTACCTCCGGTCGTCTGAACAGACGCTGCAGTTTTCTTTCCGTGGGCGCATTTCCTTTCTGCACCTCTGCGCCGCAGGTTTCTATGGAACTGGTGGTGTGCACTTTTGAGGAACCGGTCGCGCCGCCGCAGCCGTCACGTCCTGTACGTCCTCCGAGAAGGATGATCAGATCCCCCGGATCGGAGTTTTCACGAATGACATTTGCCCTCGGAGCTGCGCCCATGACCGCACCGATCTCCATTCTCTTTGCCACATAGTCAGGATGATAGATTTCCTTGACATAGCCCGTTGCAAGTCCGATCTGGTTTCCATAGGAAGAATACCCGTTGGCCGCACCGCGGACCAGTTTTTTCTGGGGCAGTTTTCCTTCTAAAGTCTGATCAGCGGAAACTGTCGGATCTGCCGCACCGGTCACACGCATGGCCTGATATACATAGCCTCTGCCGGAAAGCGGATCGCGGATCGCACCGCCGAGACAGGTTGCAGCACCACCGAAAGGCTCGATCTCCGTCGGATGGTTATGTGTCTCATTTTTGAAAAATACAAGCCACTCTTCTTTCCTGCCGTCGATCTCAACCGGCACAACGACCGAGCAGGCATTGATCTCATCGGATTCTTCAAGATCCTGCAGTTTTCCCTGGCTGCGAAGGATCCTCATACCCATGGTAGCCAGGTCCATCAGGCAGATATATTTATCATCCCGGCCCTGATAGAGCTTCGCCCTGGCATCCTGATAAGTATTCCAAGTGGACATCATTCTGTAATTATACGGCTTCCTGTCATCGGCATTGTTGTCTTCCTTTTCAAATTCCACATTCGTGATCTCTGTGGAAAAAGTCGTATGCCGGCAGTGATCTGACCAGTATGTATCCAAAACACGGATCTCAGTCATCGTCGGGTCCCGCTGCTCATCATTTCGGAAATAATTGCGGATATGTTCAAAATCCTTATAGGTCATGGCAAGACCAAGGGAATCATATAACTTTTTAAATTCTTCATCGGACATGGTACGGAAACCGTCAAAGACTGCCACATCGTCCGGCTCGGGATAATTCTCCACAAGACTCTCCGGCTTCTTTGCACCGGTCTCTCTCGAATCCACGGGGTTGATGCAGTAAGCCTTAATCTTCTGCTTTTCATCATCTGTCAGCTTTCCTTCAATAATGTAGGTAACAGCGGTCTTGATGATGGGATTCTCTTCTTCATTTAAAAACCGTACGCACTGTACTGCCGAATCCGCTCTCTGGTCGAACTGACCGGGAAGGTATTCTACGGAAAAAACGAAGTCCTCATCTTTTGCCGGAAGGTCTTCCTTATACAAGGTATCCACAGGCGGCTCCGAAAAGACAACGTTACAGGCCTTTTCAAATACATCGTCCGACAGATTCTCAACATCATACCGGATCAAAATCCGCACCTTATCGATCCCTGCGATCCCCAAGTAACTTACCAGATCCGCTTTCAGGGCGTTGGCCGCTCCTGCGTAATCCGGCTTTTTCTCCACGTAAATCCGTTTCACTTCCGACATTGACTGGTCCTCCATTCGTGATTGATCATTCGTCATTTTTACTGCGAAATTTCTGCTGCGTAAGTGACTGCAACACCTTCTTTATTTTATATAAAACGCACTTCTATTTCAACTCATTTATTGTACTTTTAGAGTTTTTCGACAGCTCTTTCGAAATTCTTTGTCAGCTCCTTTGGAATCCATTTCTTTCAGTTTCGAATAGTTTTACACGATTTTGCTGAAACCCGGCATAATACTACATCTTGTGTCTCAGAAGGAAAAATAATGAGACACAAGAATTCCGTTTTCTCGCGCTTGCTATTGATTGCCTATTTAAATTATGTCAACCTCGCATTGCGATATTGTGTGTTATCCTAATTTTGAATATTATTGATAACAGAGGTTTTTGATGGAGTAAAGAAATTAAATCTGCTCATCATAATTTTGACTTTTTGCAAATTTATTTTTTCTCTGATCACGCACTGCTTTCCATTAATTCGATGTCAGTAGTTATCACAAAATTTGTTTCCCGCCTTATTCTTTCCTCAGATACATTTTAAATTGCAACCGTTTTGCTTTGTCCATCATTCTTACACCAAGATATCGGTCGTTGAAAGCTCGTTTTATACAAAATCATGTATGTATAATCGTCCCCATTTTGTTATTATGTAAACCATTTACCCGAAGGCTCTTATTCGGACATCCATATGTTGTACCTTATCAATGCTGGAATCTCCGCAATTTACATCGCAAAAGATCTATATATTGTGGCAAACAAACGTTCTGTTTTATGTTAACCGTTCTATATATTATATCTGATATAGAATAACTACCGTATCTGTATCAAAGTTCAAATATAGCCTTAAAACATGTGAAATATGCCAAAAATGGGCAAAAAACTCCGGCCGGATTCGTTCAGAAAACGAAGATGCCCCCATGCTAAATCTACCGGATTCACAGAACGGAAACAAGCTGCGTTGAGCGCACAGGCACGCATGTTTGATCAGGCGGAAATGTACAGAGCCAGGCAAGCAGAAACGCAAGGAGTCAAACGAACAGAAAAAGCAGAGTCGAACTGGAAGAAAGCGGAAGCGGACAGAAAACAAGAGGAGCCGGACAGGAATGAAGCAGTGCCGGATAGAAATAAAAGAGGAGATCGAGCACGTCGTCAGCACACAGAAGAACGCCCTCAATAACAAGCGAATGAAAAAGGCGACCGGAAAACCGGTCGCCCAAAATGATCATATTCTCATGGTCTGTCACACATCAGCCATATTATGCAAATACCGACATATCCCCAAACAGGGCGGCTGCCTTCTGCATACCAGCCGCAAACTGCGAATCCACGATGCCCTGATAATCAGCGCTCGTTCCTCTCGCAAGCGGATTTACTGTCTCCGCCACACTGCCTGAAAGGCCTTCTACGTCCAGACGATTCTTCGTCAGATCCTCATCATCGATCTCTTTGATCGGATTCAAGCTATTTGCGGATAATGTATTGGTATTATAGATATATGGTCTGTATGCTGTAATAGCACCAATTCCCATATGACACCTCCTGCAAAACATTTACTAGATAAGTATATTTTACTCAAAAATTTTCAATAAATCAAGTGAAATATGCAAAAGCGCAAGGATTTTTTTCGTATTTTTCGTAAGCGAAACCGATTTCGCGAAACTTTTTCGTTACTCTTCGATGTGTTTCGGTGTTTCTCCGATCCCTAAGAGCACATCTAAATACGCATAGATCTCATCGCGGCCCTGCTTTGTCATGGCACTGTAGGGAAAGACTTTTGTCTCTTTTGGAAGTCCGAAACCTTCGCGCAGGGTTTTGATCTGCTTTTGCAGCTGGCTGCGTTTGATCTTATCCGCCTTTGTCGCAATGATCACCGGCTCAAACCCGGCAGTCCTGACCCATTCATACATCTGGATGTCATTGGCATTCGGCTGATGCCGGATATCCGCAAGCAAAAATACTGCTTTCAGCTGCTGCGAACCCTTCAGATACCGCTCGATCATTTTGCCCCACTTTTCCTTGGTATCCTTGGAAACCGAAGCATATCCGTATCCCGGAAGATCGACAAAATAACAATCATCGTTAATACGGTAAAAGTTGATCGTCTGGGTTTTCCCCGGTGCCGAGGACGTCCTGGCCAGCGACTTTCTGTTCATCAGTCCGTTGATCAGCGAGGACTTCCCGACATTGCTCTTACCTGCAAATGCGATCTCCGGTAATATATTTATCGGCAATTTACTTGTAATTCCGCATACCGTTTCCAAAGAAACATTCTTGATAACCATAATTCACCATTCCATTTGTTAGCAACTCTGATTTATCATTCGTTTATTGATTTGTGGTGTTTTTCCCTGATCACTTCTGCACCAAAGCATTATTCAAAATATCTGACATCTTTGATACACGAACGATCGTCAGTCCTTCCTTGATCTCGTCATCGATCTCTGAAACATCCGCCTTATTCTCTTCCGGTACCAGCACTGTCGTGATCCCTGCCAGCTTTGCAGCCAGCATCTTTTCCTTCAGTCCGCCGATGGGAAGCACCCTTCCCCGCAGCGTCACCTCTCCGGTCATCGCAACATCAGCGCGAACCGGGATCCGTGCTACACAGGACAGGATCGCTGTTGCCATCGTCACGCCGGCGCTGGGTCCGTCCTTCGGGACCGCGCCCTCCGGAATGTGGATATGGAGATCGTGCGTTGAAAAATAGTCGTCCGCAACCTTATAATCCGAAGCAATGCTTCTGACATAGGAAAGTGCCGTCATGGCAGACTCCTTCATCACATCACCAAGCTGTCCGGTCAGTTTCAGCTCACCCTTTCCCGGCATATCGTTAACCTCGATCTCAAGAGTCACGCCCCCGACGCTGGTCCAGGCCAGACCTCTGACGATACCGATATCGGCTTTTTTCGCCGCCTTTTCTTTCCGGTATTTTTCCTTCCCGAGGTAATCTCCCACATTCCTGCCGGTGATCCGCACAACGCAGCTTTTATCTTCCACCAGGCTTCTTGCAGTTTTTCTGCAGATCTTTCCCAGCATTCTTTCCAGTTCCCTGACACCGGCTTCCTTTGTATAGGAAAGGATGATCTTCTCCAGTCCCTTATCCGTAAAATTCAGCGCCTTTTTCGGAATCCCGTTTGCCTTCAGCTGTTTGGAAACCAAATGCTCCTTAGCGATATGAAGTTTCTCCGAAGAAGTATAACCGGAGATCTCGATGACCTCCATTCTGTCAAGCAGCGGCTGCTCGATCTGGGACAGATCATTTGCAGTTGCTACAAAAGTCACTTCTGAAAGGTCTAACGGAAGCTCGAGGTAATGATCCCTGAAGTGCACATTATGTTCACTGTCAAGCACTTCCAGCATAGCCGATGAAATATCACCTCTATAATCCCGTCCCATCTTATCGATCTCATCGCGCAGGATCAACGGATTTTTAAC
>JAEEKC010000074.1 GCA_016282215.1 Lachnospiraceae bacterium | reverse complement strand
GCGACACTCCTGATCTGGTTAAAAAGTTCCTGATCTGTGTCGGCGTTCCTGTATGGAATGATCAGAATTTCTTTTTTTCGCCGGCTGAGATAATCTCTGACAGCCTGTTCCATCACCAGATATACCTGCCTCAGCTCGTCCAGTATGCTCCGCTCCGATGCGGCTTCCCGGCAGATCAAGGATTCACTGCCTTCATTCCCTATTTCCTGATAAACATGAAATACTGCTTCACAATATTCCTCTATAGTATGAATACAGTCCTGTATCTGTATGATTCCGGCATGATCATCTTTTCCGTCGCTACAATACCGCTTCAGATCTTCCTCAACACGTTCCCCAATGGTTACTGCCATGGCCTGACATGCCTCTAACAGTTTCTGACAAGTCAATCGGTTTTCATTTTCCAGCCTGCAGATTCTCTCGATATTGCTTTGTGCTTCCCCTATCATAGACAGTGCACTGTCGCAACACGCTTTCAGTGATGGTCTTCTGCCTTGTCGGATTCTGTTTGCTCCCTCAACCTTTTCCGGGTTGATCCGGTATCGCAGCGGATTCTTACCAAGCTTCTTTTCCAGCACCCTCTCTTGCATTTTGTATAATGGATATTCATGTAATCCGCCTCCTTTGTGGATTGCCATGTAATCACCATACTCAACATTGAGCACTTTTTCATATATTGCCGGAACACAGATCCGGGTAAATTCAAAAGGCAGTTTTATCACATGATCAAACCACTTTCTTTCGTATCTGTGATGTCGCCGGCTTGGCCAGAAAATCATCTCAGCAACATATTGCGCCTGAGAAGAAGAAAACCGGCTGTATTCTTTTTCCAATAAGACCTGCAGGCATCGATGGATTTCCGCCTGCCGGATCAATGAATTACCCGTTGCCGCCTTCTCTAAGCATTTCAAACTGTATTGTTCAGAATCCTTTAATTCACCTTCATCCAGTTTTTCCTGTGCCAGAATCTGTATGATCAGATCCCGGAATTTTGGACTGTACCAATCGCCTTGTTGACAAAGCTCTTCTGCCCTCTCAATCCGACACGCACTGGCGCACCGTCTCTCTTCTGACTGCTCATCTTCGGATATACCATCCAAAATATAAATATCAATCCCGACAGTAAACGGACAGCCATGATATTTTTCCAGATACTCCTGTGTGGAAATCACTGCATGCTGACTGACTACCCGGCCAACCTTGGCCGTAAAGTCAGCATCATTCACATGACTGATAAACAGCAGTTCCGGAGGCAGCTCTGTCTTCGCGATCCGGATAAATGTCTCATAATCTTGTCTCAGCATGACGATATCCATATCATCATCCCATGGAATATAACCGCCATGGCGAACAGCTCCCAAAAGCGATCCGCAATCTGCAAACCATCTGAGCCCGTGTGATTTGCACAGATTGTCAATCTCAGATAATACTGTAAGCTGCGCCGCCCAATATTGCTTCATTTGGGACGAAATATAAAACCCCTCCCGCACTTCGGGATAAAAAAATTCATGTGGTATCGTAATCATAGATGGCCTCTTACGCTCCCATCCGAATCATCACAGGAATCCCGCGCATCCGGCAACGATGCGCCACATAATCTCCATCACCATAATAAGCATCCATAACCGCAAGATGATATTCAGCCTCTGAAGCCTCATCATAGTAGCCAAATCCCTGATCAACTATTTCCTTTTGAAATTCTTTCATCAATTCCTGAAATTGTTCATACAACGCAGGATCTATCCGTTTCAGATCCTCCAACAGATTTGTCTGCAATGTTAAAACGCAAAAAATCTTCTCTTGTGCCTCCACTATGATATCAAAGCTTTCCCTGATCTTCCGGATACCATTCTCTCTGTTCGTCAAAAGCGAGCTGATGCCAATATGATATAACAGGATCTTTCGATCCCCCCGCCATGCATTCCAGGCATCCTCTTCACGTTCTTTCCTTTTTTTTATTATCTGATACTCTTCTAACAGAGCACTTTCTTTACTTTGAACCATAAGTTTCTTCTCCCAATCATCGCGAGTATCTTCACCGCAACAGGCGACCAGCGTTTCCAAATAAACAGCTTTCATAACATCTGAATTCAAAATGATCCGATCCGCATATTTCACTGCCGGCTGCTCAATCAGTTCCTGAATCGCAGGAATAATCACATCATCAGCAGAATCAGGATCCGTAACCTGAAACGGCGGCAGATAAACAAGACAGTCTGTATCCTTTACCAGATTTTCAGCACACAATGCCTTTGATATTTGAACAGAATGGTTAGTACCATCATATGGATGATGGATCACTATTTTATCAGGATGTATTATCGAAACGGAGAAACTTTCATCCACCAGAGCAACCTCTTCTGAAATGGACAGTTTTTCCTTAATATTGTTATCAGCCGGTAATACATACGCATAAGTATTCTCATCTTCCTTTTGACTTCTGTACATTTGCTCCATTCCGGACTTCCACCAGCATTCATCTGCTGCTATAAAAAGTATCACCTCTTTTCGTTCTTTCAGATACGAGATAATCGTTGTTTTCATTTCAAGAAAACTATCAGACATACGGTATCTGTTCTCCTCGGTATTATCCTGACTGCATATATATACCGACTCACAATAATCTTCTAATATCTTTATCCGTTTTTCAAAATCAAATCTATTCTCCAGTCTTTCGCCCAATTGAATTGCCAGTGACTGACATTGTTCGAAACAATATTCTATCAGTTCCGAATTCATCAAAGCATCCATTG
>JAEEKC010000073.1 GCA_016282215.1 Lachnospiraceae bacterium | reverse complement strand
TCTGGATCCTGTTCCGATATCCGTATTCTACATAAAAATCAAGGCTCTTCCCTGTTCTGTAAGGGCTGCACATCACCTTGTTTCCGCGGTCTCTGAGCACATCTGCCACCTTCATCGCCTCATCCGCCATCTTCGCATCATAAACAAGATAGTCAATGCTGCGGTTTTTCTTCGGCAGCAGCTTTTGTGACATCAGTGCTGACAGAAGCTCATCGACCAGGATGACAAATCCGACGGCCGGCGCCTCTTTGCCAAAGCTTTGCAGCAGGCTGTCATAACGGCCGCCCTTTAAGATCATATCGCCCACGCCGTAGGTATAAGCCTTGAAAATAATACCCGTATAATAATTATAATTGCTGACCAGGCCGAGATCATAAGAGATATGGTCGCCATCGCCCATCTTTTCCAGCATACCGCCTACCTTCTTCAGATGCTCGATCGCTTTTCTGCTTTCTTCGTTTTTAACCAGTTTTTCTGCCTCTTCCAGACACCCTGCGTCACCGAAAAGCTCTGTCAGTTTCAAAAATGCTCCTGCTTTATCCTTGGTGATCCCTGCTTCTAAGATCAGTTCCTCAACACCAAAGTAATTCTTATCCGAGATCTGCGTTCTGACCGCTGATTCAACGTCAGCAGAAAGCCCGGCTTCCTGGCAAAGGCCTTTCAAGAAGCCGACATTGCCCACACTGATCTGGAAATCGGAAAGGCCGCTGTTTTTCAAAGCAGCCACCGCCATATGAAGGATCTGGACATCCGCCATAACGGTATCAAAGTCATCAAAACTGCCTCCGATCATTTCCACACCGGCATCCTTGGACTGTCTGAGTTTCCCCTGCAGGCTGGAATGATTGACAAAGGTGTTTCCCAGATAGGAAAACTGCATGGGCAGGTCTTCTTCCATGAAATACATGGATACGCTCCTTGCGATGGAAGGCGTAAAGTCCGGACGCAACGCCAGGGTATTCCCTTCCTTGTCAAAGAACTTATACAGATCGCTGCTCTTTGTGGTGCCGATCTCTTTGCTGAATACATCAAAGTATTCAAAGACCGGTGTCTCGATCCGCTGAAAACCGAAGCCAAGGAAGGTATCCATCAGACGGTTTTCCAATTGCAGCCTTTTTTCCAGTTCATCTCCGAAACTGTCCCTGACTCCCTCAGGGGTGTGAAGCATTTTGTTATCCATTGTTTCTCCTTTATATATTCATCATCTTTCATTCAGATCTTTTTGCAGCATATCCAGATACGGAACCATGATACCGCTTTTTTTCGGCAATGTCCATTCCATATCAAGCTCGTCCATCCGAAAACTCTTCCGTCCGCCGCTTTCTGCCCTGTCCCAGAACTCCTTCAGCTTCCGGAACGGCAGATAATAAAAGAAATCCTCATGAGTATAGTAGATCAGCAAAAATGCGATCCCCTCCTGCTGTTCAAATTCTTCCATGAACTGCACCTGATGGGGATGGATATTCTGCAGAGAAAAGGTATCCTTCGCGCATTCCTTGGCATCAAAGCAGACCGGGACGCCCTGCACAACACCGATATAATCCACCGTACTCTTTTGCTCAAAATAAGCCAGCGTAATATGTCTGGTCTCTTTGTCCATCTTGATCGGCGTGATGGGTGTCGGGATCTTCTGGATCAGCGCCAGATGCCCCTGTCTGTATTTTTCATTTGTCCGGTTGATCAGTTCCTCTAATGTGGAACCTCTCAGTCCCCGCGATGACCAGGTTGCCATCTTTATTCCTCTTAGAATCCATCAAAGATCATTCATCAATCGCAGCCAGAAAAGATCTGTCCGTTATCCCGACAGCATTCAGAAAATGATCCATATCCTCAGGCAACTTCGTGTAAAACGTTTTTTCCGAAAGCGCTGCAAGCGCCCCTTTTGTGCCTTCTGCATCTGTCATTTTCGGAAATGTCACTCTCTGGGAATGCAGCAGCTGTCGTTTCGGTATGTCTTTGCCCTTTACAGAAAACTCTGCAAGGATTGCCTTTTCCTTTCGCGGATCTCCGTATTTCGGATCCCCGATCAACGGGTGTCCCACCGATGCAAGATGGGCGCGGATCTGATGTGTCTTTCCTGTCAGCAGATGAACCCTGACGAGACTGACAGAACCGTTTGTCTGCACCGGCCAAACCTGCGTGCAGATCATCTTATCCTGTTTTCTTTCATCTGTTTTTGACTGTTTTTCTTCGGTTTCCTCTGATACGGTTCCGAAACGGCTTATCTCATCCGTGAGTTCCTGCATATACACTTGTTTGACAGTCACTTGATTTGTCTTTCTGTCTTTTTCCAGCATTCCTGTGAGTCGAAACGGTTTCTCGACTTTTCCGGCGACCACGGCCAGATAGTATTTCCCGAAAGTTCTGTCTCTGAGAAGCTCGGCCAGCTGTTTCGCTCCGCCGTGACTCTTTGCAAAAAGCAGGATCCCCGAGGTGTTCCGGTCCAGTCTGTTGCAGACGGAAGGCACAAATCCGACAGGGAGCTCCTGCCCGCTTTCCAGATAGGAAAGCAGGTATTCATTGGCCGAGATATCACTCGGTTTAGCTTTCTGGGATAACATGCCGGCAGGCTTGTTAAATAAGATCAGATGATCATCTTCGTAAATGATATGACTTGAGATATCAGCCACCATCGAAATGGAAGTTTCTTTCGAGATGGATGATAAAACTTCATCCGACAGATAAAACCTGACCAGATCACCTTCCGAAAGGACCTTAGCGCCATCTGCCTTTTTGCCGTTCACCGTGATGTTCTTTTTGCGCAGCATCTTATGCAGAAAACCATTCTGCGCTTTTGGATAAAGATGCTTGCAAAACCTGATCACATGTTGTCCGCTTTCCGACGCGGATACGATATATTCAACCATAATCAGCCGGTTTCCCTTCGTCTGTCACAACGAAATATCCTTCAATACTTTTGCGATCGCTTTTCGCGGCGTATCTGCTGCTTTTTCCAAGGGTTTCAGTTCATTGACGCGCCTGATAAATGCATCTTTGCCGTCAAAGATCTTGACATTGACCGAAATCCCTTCTCTTTTCAATGTCTGATCGATATGCTTTTCCAAAGTCACGTGCAACGGATCGGGCTTATCCTGTTTCTTTTTGCCGTCTTTCCTGCCTGTGTTTTTCTTTTTTGTGCTTGAAGAAGGTAAATACCCGCAGACACTGCCTGCATAAACAAACATACACGGTACTTCATAGGTGTGTTCCTGTGTCGTAAATACCATCTCATAGAGCACAGTCATATTTGTAAGAACTGCCTCACCCGTTTTCTGCAGCGCCTCTTCCATTGTCACGTAAGCCGCCGGGCTGATCCCGCGGCTTTTCAGATACATGATCATCAGTACCGCATTTTTGCTGGCCGGCAGAATGCCCAGTACGGCCACAAGGGTCAGCAGGTTCTTTTTCGTGCCTGTGGCGATCAGTCCGCCAAAAAACAATGCAAGCGGAATCGCAAAATAGATCACTGTTTTAATCGATTCAATTTTCTTTTTATAGGCTAAATATCCGTATTCGCCCTTTTGCGCTCGCCTCATAACAAATGATCCCTGAAAAAAATTTCCTGACAAAATATTCCAGACAAAACTTCCTGACAAATATATTCCTGCAAAAGAATAGGGACTGTCAGCCGGCGGCGCAGTCCCCATACAAAATGACTATGTCATACCAAAAAACGATCCCGTCTGACACGATCCGGATCGAATCCGACGGTCTTAAATCACGTCCACTTCGCCTTCATTCTTGGAGCCGCCCTCTTCTTTATCAGAGCTGCCGCCTGCTGAGCCATTATCACTGCCACTGTCATCTGCATCATCACCAACCGGATATAACTGCGCGCGGTTCGACTGGATGACCTGAATGCTTTCCTGCAGCTGCGTCATCAGTCTCTCATAATTTGTTGCCGCTACATCGATCCCGTGGGATAATACATTTTCAATGCTTGCCAGATTGTCATCCGTGTAGGAAACTGCAGCCATTCGCATATTATAGGCTTCTTCATTGGCCTTATCCACGATATCCTGCGCCTGTGCGGATGCCATTTCAACGATCTCCTGTGCCTGCGCATAAGCCTGCTGCATGATCTCCGACTCGCTGACAAGCTGATTGGTATGCTTTGCAGCCTCATCGATCAGCGCTTCTGCTTTCTGCCTTGCATCATTCAGGATCGCTTCTTTATTGCTGATAACCTTCTGATATCTGCTGATCTCAACAGGAGTCTTCTGTCTGAGGTCCTGCAGCATATCAAGGATCTCATCTTTATTCACGATGATCAACTGATTGGATAACGGCTTATTCTTACAGCTGTGGATATAGTCTTCAATGTCATCGATCATCTGCTCAAATTTTGAACTCATGGTACCCTCCTGTGGTTTACTAAATGATGTCCCTACGATTTTTTATTATACTTCTCATACAGAAGATTTGCAACAAAATCCGGCACACAATCTGATACATCTCCTCCGAAACTTGCAATCTCCTTGACTGTAGACGATGAAAGATAAGCATATTCCAAAGAAGTGGTCAAAAACATAGTATCGAGATAACCGCCGGAAAGCTTTCTGTTTGTCTGCGCGTTCTGCAGCTCATATTCAAAATCCGTTACTGCTCGAAGGCCTCTGACAACAACATGGATATGCTTTTCCTTTGCATACTGTGTCAGCAGTCCGCTATAGCTTTCCACAACCACATTTTCGATATCTTTTGTTGCTTCCTGCAATATTTTAACACGGTCCTGTACAGAAAACAACGCGGATTTGTTGACATTATTCAAAACACAGATGACAACTTCATCAAAAATACCTGCCGCGCGCCTGATCACATCCATATGGCCGAGGGTAACAGGGTCAAAACTTCCGGGATAAATTGCTTTGCTCATACACTCCCCCTATTGAATTATTCGTTATTAGTTTCTCGGCATACGCTGCACGAAAACATGCTTGTTGGTCTTATACCGTTTTTCCTTCACCAGTTCATAACCCAGATCCGGCAGATAACTGATATCAGTATCCAAAGAGGCTTCAAAAATGATCAGCGAATCTTCATCGATCATCTTTGACATGGTCAGATATTCCAGGACCCTGCGTTCCATATTCTTATCATAGGGCGGGTCCATAAAGATCACATCAAACGTGTATTTATATTCCAGATTCGTCAGGGCCACAAAAGTATCCTGCTTCAGTACTGAAGTCTTATCGCCCAGCTTTGTCTTCTGCAGATTATCATTCAGACAGTCAATGGCCGCCTTATCATTTTCCACAAAAACACACCAGGCAGCGCCGCGGGAAAGCGCCTCGATGCCGATACCGCCGGATCCCGCAAACAGATCCAAAAAGCTGCAGCCCGGGATCTCATTTTGTATGATATTAAAGAGTGTTTCCTTGATCCTGTCCGTGGTTGGTCTGGTATGATCTCCCGGCGGACTCTTCAGCGGCACACTTCTGGCCGAGCCTGCGATCACGCGCATCGGATTCTCCTTTCTGTTTTTGTCAGATCCTTATCTTGGTTCCCTTTCCATCACGTTTTGCCAGTTTCAGGCGGCCGGAATCAAATTCCTTTTCTTTGTAAGTGATGTGCGCCGGATCGATGCCGACGGAATAATAAACGTTTGTCAGTTTATCCTTTGCCTCGAGCTTCATGCCGCGGACTCCCACAGCACCCTTTTTCTTCTCCGGAATATCCGCCACAGGGAATTTCAGGAAAAAGCCGCTTTCGGACTGCAGGATGATATCCTTGTATTCCTTCATCACCGCTACAGATACCAGCACATCGTCATCCACCAGTTTGGTAGCCGCAACAGTCTTTTTGCTGACATCAAACTCACCGCCATCCACGATCTTCATATTCGCTTTTTCCGAAACAAAGATCAGGCGATAGAGATTCAGCTCTGACTTGCTGGTCACGCAGAGTACCTGCTCTTTTGACGCATCATACTGGCTGACATTATCAATGGGAATGCCTTTGTCACGGAATTTGCCGAAGGGCAGATCCGAAACCTTGATGGTATGGAGCTGGCCGATATCCGTAAAGACACAGATCCTGCCGGTGTTTTTGCAGGTACAGATATACTTGTTTTCAGCAAGCGCCGCCTCCTGATTCCGTTCAAAGGTGGCTGTGTCAACGCATCTTGCATAACCGAATTTATCCATCAGGAAATACAGATCCATTTCTTCTACCGGTTTTTCCACATAAACGGCCTGCTCTACCTGATCGATCATGGTACGGCGCTTATGTGAAAACTCCTTCTTGTAGCGGTCCAGTTCCTCGGTGATGACCATGGTCATGGACTCATGGCTTTCAAGGATATCTTCATAACGATAGATATTCGCCATGGTCTCATCATGTTCTTTCAAAAGTGCTTCGATTTCCAGACCGATCAGCTTGTACAGACGCATTTCCAGGATCGCATTTGCCTGCTTTTCCGTAAACATAAGCTGTTCCGCCATGATCTTGCTTTCCCGGGACTTAAACTTGATGCCGGTGGTATCACCTTCCACAAGACATTTTTTCGCCATGGCCCGATCTTTGGAGCCGCGCAGGATCTCGATGATCAGATCGATCACGGAAGTCGCTTTGATCAGGCCTTCCTGAATCTCGCGTTTTTCTTTTTCCTTGGCAAGCAGGGTTGTATATTTGCGCCTTGCGAGCTCATATTGGAAATCTACCACATGACCGAAGATCTCTTTCAATCCCATGGTTTCCGGCCGATTGTTCACAACCGCTAACATATTGACGCCGAAACTGTCTTCCAGTTTGGTCTTCTTGTACAGCAGATTGATAAAGTTATCAACATCCGCATCCTTGCGCAGTTCGATCACGATACGGATACCGTCTTTGCTGGACTGATTGGTGATATCCACGATATCATTGGTCTTCTTGGATTCCGAAAGAGCGGCCACATCCAACAGAAACTTGCCGATGCCGGCGCCGATCATGGTATAGGGGATCTCTGTGATCACCACATTGGTATGTCCGGCTTTCCCTTTTTCGATCTCGACTTTACCGCGAAGACGGAGTTTTCCCGAGCCGGTCTCGTAGATCTCCTGCAGTTCCTCTGCATTGCATACGATGCCGCCTGTGGGGAAATCGGGTCCTTTTAAGTAGCGCATCAGCTGCGACGTAGAGAGATTGCGGTCACGCATATAGGCCTTCATGGCATCGATCACTTCACCGAGATTATGCGGCGGAATGCTGGTTGCCATACCGACTGCGATACCGTCCGCTCCATTGACTAAGATGTTCGGGATCTTCACGGGAAGGACTACCGGTTCCTT
>JAEEKC010000013.1 GCA_016282215.1 Lachnospiraceae bacterium | reverse complement strand
GTTCTCGAAGCGGGCATCCGCATCAATGCACAGCCTCCGGGAAAGAAACTGCAGAACATGATGCAGCTTTCCGGTGGCGAAAAAGCACTGACTGCCATTGCGCTGCTCTTTGCGATCCAGAACTTAAAGCCTTCGCCCTTCTGTCTTTTGGACGAGATCGAAGCCGCGCTGGATGATTCCAACGTGGGACGTTTCGCAAGCTATCTGCACAAATTGACGAAACATACCCAGTTTATCGTCATCACCCACAGACGCGGCACCATGGAACGTGCCGACAGACTCTATGGTATCACCATGCAGGAGAAAGGCGTATCCGCTCTCGTGAGCGTTGATCTGATAGAAAAGGATTTAACAGCCTAGTTTACATAACATAAACAGAAGTAAGTCCCGTAGCCCGGCTGCGGGGGGATTTGACATGGAGATTGAGAATGAGTGATCAGGAAAAAACAACCGCATCCCATGCACCACGGACCGCGGCTGAAGCCGTAGCCATGATGAAAGGCCTGGCCTATGAGCCCACGGCGCAGGAAATCCGCGCAGCTCAGGCGGATCAGGAGAGGATCCGTCAGCAGCATGCAAAGGAGCGGGAAGAGGAAGAAAAAAGAAAGGCGGAAGAAGAAGCGCGGGTACTTGCCAGTATCGACAGCGCAAATGCCGGCCTGTTCGATCGACTCAAGGACGGTCTTTCCAAGACCAGGGACAGCTTTGTCAGCAATCTGGATATGGTCTTTTCCGGCGCTTCTGCCATAGATGACGATTTTTATGAAGAACTTGAAGAGATCCTGATCATGGGTGATGTGGGCGTGCATGCCACGGAAGAGATCCTTGACAGGCTTCGGGACCAGGTAAAAGAGAAAAAGATCAAAGATCCCATGGACTGCAAGGAGCTGCTGATCGAGAGCATCCGCGAGCAGATGCAGGTGGGACAGGCGGCTTATGATTTTGAGACGAAACAGTCCGTTGTCCTGATCATTGGCGTAAACGGCGTGGGCAAGACCACCAGCGTCGGAAAACTGGCTTCCAAGCTGAAAAGTCAGGGCAGGCGTGTGCTGATGGCGGCTGCAGATACCTTCCGCGCAGCGGCGACGGAGCAGCTTGTGGAATGGTCATCCCGTGCAGGCGTGGAGATCATTACCGGAAGCGAAGGAGCAGATCCGGCCAGCGTGGTATTCGATGCAGTTTCCGCAGCAAAGGCCAGAAAAGCGGACGTGCTTTTGTGTGATACGGCGGGACGTCTTCACAATAAAAAGAACCTCATGGAGGAGCTGAAAAAGATCAACCGTATCTTAGACCGTGAGATGCCGGATGCCCACAGAGAAAATCTCGTAGTGCTTGACGGGACCACGGGTCAGAATGCGCTGTCACAGGCCAGGGAATTTGCCCAGGTGGCTGACCTGACCGGCATCATTTTAACCAAGATGGACGGTACCGCAAAGGGTGGCATCGTGGTAGCCATCCAGTCAGAACTGGGGATCCCCGTGAAATATATCGGCGTCGGAGAAAGCATCGAAGATCTGCAGAAATTCGATGCTGACGCCTTCGTAAGAGCAATATTTTCATAACAGATAAAAAGGGTTGTTTTGCAGAGAGATAACAGGAGAGCAATTATGCCAGCAAAGAAAAAATCAAACACCGCGATCAATCCGGATGAGCCCATGCTGACCCTCGATGCCTTTGAGGAAGCATCGGAACGCGTCAAGGAAGTTACCACGCCGACAGAGCTGATCTATAGCGCCTATCTGTCAGAGGCAACGGGCAATAAAGTGTATTTAAAACCGGAGAATATGCAGTTTACCGGTGCCTACAAGGTGCGCGGTGCTTATTATAAGATGAGCACCCTGACCAAGAAGGAACGCGAAAAAGGGATCATCACTGCGTCCGCAGGGAACCACGCACAGGGCGTTGCCTATGCGGCAAAAAAATACGGCTGTAAGGCAGTGATCGTAATGCCCACAACAACACCGCTGATCAAGGTGAACCGGACAAAGAGCTACGGTGCAGAGGTTGTCCTGTTCGGTGATGTTTATGATGAAGCCTGCCAGAAGGCACTGCAGCTGGCGGATGAGAACGGCTATACCTTCATCCATCCCTTTGATGATCTGGCTGTCGCAACGGGGCAGGGTTCCATTGCGATGGAGATCATCAAGGAGCTTCCGCTGGTGGATTATATTCTGGTACCGGTGGGCGGCGGCGGTCTGGCGACCGGTGTATCCACGCTGGCAAAACTGCTCAATCCGAAGATCAAAGTCATCGGCGTAGAACCCAGTGGCGCAGCATGCCTGCAGGCATCTTTTCAGGCAGGAGAGGTAACCACTCTCGAAGGCGTCAATACCATTGCAGACGGTACCGCAGTCAAAACACCGGGAACAAAGATCTATCCCTACCTTCGTCAGAACCTGGATTCTATCATCACAGTGGATGACGAAGATCTGGTCGTGTGCTTTTTGGATATGGTAGAGAACCACAAAATGATCGTGGAAAACTCCGGGCTTTTGACCGTAGCTGCAGTCAAGAAGATCAACGTTAAGGGCAAGAAAGTAGTATGCATCCTGTCCGGTGGAAATATGGATGTGATCACCATGTCCTCGGTGGTTCAGCAGGGCCTGATCTTCAGGGACCGCATCTTTACCGTTTCCGTTCTGCTGCCGGATAAACCGGGTGAACTGACAAGAGTTTCCCAGGTCATCGCACAGCTTTCCGGTAACGTGATCAAGCTTGAGCATAACCAGTTTGTTTCCATCAACAGAAATGCTGCCGTGGAGCTGAGAATCACGTTAGAGGCCTTCGGCAGTGAGCATAAGGCAAAAATCATCAAGGCGTTGGAGGACGGCGGTTTTTCACCGAAACTGGTCAGGACGAATATCTGACGGGGGCCTGTTGACAGCAGGGGCGTTTTTCAAAAAGGAGAACGCCGGATTTCACAAGAGGTAAACTATGACGACGGAAGAGATCGTAAGAACGGAAAGAGTCGTGACAATGCGTGGCATCGGCAATCTGATGAAGGCATGGAAGGTGCCGGTTATTTTGCTTATGCTCCTATGCGGCTGCATCTTCGGACTGCGCGCTTATAAGCAGGAAAAATCGCTGCAGACAGCCCAGGCAGCGCTGCCGGAAGGTGCGACGCAGGAAGTGAAGGTCAAGGTTTCTTCCGATCAGTTTGAACTGGTTAAATCTGTCTATGAATATGAAAATCTGATAGCGGAGAAAAAGGCATATCTGGAAGGCTCCGTGCTCATGAATATCGATCCCATGCATAAAAAGACAATATCCATGCGGTATTCCTTTACAATGGATATTCCGCAGCCGGAGGAGAAAAACGCTGCAGAAGATACCGCTGAGGGCGAAGGCGGCAGTCAGCAGGAAAGCGAAGCGCCCAGCCAGCTGACGCCCGAAGAAAAGGCACAGCTGATCGCGGGATACCAGCAGCAGCTGGCCGCAAAATACCTGTATATCTTAAAGGATCAGGAAAACGCAAGGGCGATAGCGGATATGGCGGGTCTGAATGTGGACACCTCCTATTTCAACGAACTGTTTACGGTTGAGAATACTTCGGTTCCCGGGACCGTTTTGATCACCGTTGTGCATGATGATGAGCAGATGGTCAGAAGCCTTGCGCAGGCTGTGAAGGTACTGATGGATGAAAAGCGTGGTCAGACAGAGCAGGAGATCTCCTACCAGGATCAGAAGATTGATTACGAGTTTGGCATCACGGGTGATGAGACGGTGATGGAAACGGCTGATACGGCGCTGCTGGACAGTCAGACAGGAAAGAGAGTGGATCTTTCGAATCATGAAAGTACGCTCTCAGCGAGAATGGCTCAGCTATCACCGGAAGCGGCAGAATATCTGGCTTTATACAGAGATGCTGTCAATTCGGAGGATTATCAGGAAGGTAAGGCGCTGACCAAACAGGAGAGCGTGAAGACAAAGGAATACTCACCGAAGGGCGCTTTTCTGAAAAATGCAGGGATCGGGCTGGTCATCGGTTTTGGGATCGCCTTTTTGCTGACACTTCTTGTGTATCTGTTTACGCCTGTGCTGCTGACGGCAAGACAGATTACCGACATGTTCAGTGTTCCGCTTTTGTC
>JAEEKC010000072.1 GCA_016282215.1 Lachnospiraceae bacterium | reverse complement strand
CTGCAGTCATTGCGATAAGAAAAGTCCGTTGCCTCAATGGTGATCTGTACTTTTTTCTCAAGATCCGGATCCGGAAGGTTTTCCGCTGCCACCAGGATCGTCAACACTTTGGTCATGGAAGCCGGGGATCTTCTGGAATTCGCATTTCTCTGCGCCAGGATCTCACCACTTTCGGCATCCATCAGCACACCGTATTCCGAAATGACCTCTCCGGAAAGACCGGTGGTTTTTGCAGTTTTATGGGCTTCAAAAGCCTCCGCGCTGCTGCTGTATCCGTTCATAAACGGTGAAAGCGTATTCCCGCCCTGTCCGTCTCCGCCCAGCGTTCCTGCAAGATTATCCGTCTCTATGCTGCCCATTTCATCTGCATTTTCATCGCCAAATGCCAGTGATAATGCGCCGCTTTCACCAGGCTTTAAAAACTGTGCGTTCTCATCTTCCGTCATATTATGGCCGGTGACCACATCCAGTCCCGCTGCCGTCGGAAGTGACCGGATTTCTGCCATCTGTCTGTCATACTCTTCCTGGGCTGCCAGCTGCTCCGCCTTCTTTCGCGCCCTGTAGCTGCTGATCCCGAGACCAAACAGATTGTCACAGATCAGATACACCTCGATGATCAAAGCCACAGCGGGCACTGCGATAAAGATCGTTCTCCTGATCTTTTCCTGGCGTCTTTTTCTGCGCTTCAGTTCCGCGATCCTGCGTTTTCGCTCAGCCTTGCGCAGCTGCTCCCTTTCATCATCGGAAAATCTTCTGGTGTCGTAACCTGCAACATCTCTTTCGTAATCCAACCTTGTTTCCCTCCTATTGTCTCGTGAATTATTGAATTCAGAACATATGTTTGCTATAATATATCCAGTCGCTACTCCAATCCTCAGGGAAAGGAGGTGATGTTAATGTCATATCTCATTAGTTTTTTAATCTCTGTTATGGCAGGTGTTATCAGCAATTACATCTGCAAATGGCTTGACAGAGATCATAGCGACTAAAGCCTGAAACGGAATACCTCGCCGTACCCATAAACGAGGAAGAACCCCCGACAGCAGCACCTGTCGGGGGTTCGTTTGTGAGTTTCATGTCATATCTCATTCACTTAACTACAATGGAATTGTAACACAGCATTTCCATTTTCGCAAGTAAATCCGGTAAACTAACCGCTATCACTTAACCCAATAACAGGTATTCTTTCTTTTTCTCTATGAAATTATTTATCTATCCCCTCATCACAGCAGCCATGTCCTCATCTGCTCTACCAACTCTTCAGAAGCCTCGAGGATCTGCTGCTCATCATACGGTGAAATATCTTTCGGGAACAGTTTCAGTTCAAAGCCCGGCCGTTTTTGCGTCAGCACCCTCAGATTTCCGTGAAAAGCCTTCAGCAAAAGCACGAGGTTTTCCGTCCGGATCTTTGCCTTCGTGTCCATCCAGAAGATCAGTTTATCCTTTTTGCCTACGATCTCCGTGACATAGACTTTCCTGGCCCGCGCCCGAAGAAGCGCAACCCGCAGAAGATTGTCCGTCTGCATCGGCACCTTACCGAACCGGTCGGTCAGTTCTGCCTTCATATCTTCAAACTCATCCTGATCGGAAATGGCGGCGATCCTTTTATACAGATCCAGTTTCTGCGATTCGGAAGGAATATATCCGTCCGGAATGAATGCATCGATCTCCAGATCAGCCTGCGTTTCCTCGGTTCCTTCTTCTTCCTCGCCCTTCGCCGTTCTGACGGCCTCGGAAAGCATTTTCAGATACAGGTCATACCCTACTGCTTCCAGATGTCCGTGCTGGGAACGGCCGAGCATAGTTCCCGCACCGCGGATCTCAAGATCCCGCATGGCAATGCGTATCCCGCTGCCAAGTTCTGTAAATTCGCGGATGGCAGCCAGTCTCTTTTCCGCCACCTCCCGAAGGAGCTTATCCCGTTTATACATCAAAAATGCATAGGCGCCTCTGTTGGAACGTCCCACACGTCCGCGAAGCTGATAGAGCTGCGCCAGTCCCATCTTGTCCGAATCATGCACGATCAGCGTATTCACATTGGGAATATCCAGTCCCGTCTCAATGATGGTGGTGGATACCAGCACATCGATCTCTCCCTGGACAAACTCGTACATGATCTTCGAAAGCTGCCTTTCCTGCATCTGTCCGTGAGCAAAAGCCACTCTCGCATCCGGCACCAGTTCCTGGATCCGCCCGGCAGTCTCTGCGATGGAAACCACCCGGTTATATACGTAATAGACCTGTCCGCCTCTGGCCAGTTCCCTTAGGATCGCCTCCCGGACCATCTCTTCGTTTTCTTCCATCACAAAGGTCTGGATCGGCATACGGTCTACCGGCGGCTCTTCCAAAACGCTCATATCCCGCACGCCTGTCAGGGACATATGAAGCGTTCTCGGGATGGGCGTTGCGGAAAGCGTCAGTACATCCACCGTATCCTTGAGCTGCTTGATCTTCTCTTTATGGGTAACGCCAAAGCGCTGTTCCTCATCCACGATCAAAAGCCCTAAGTCCTTATATTTCACGTCCGCTGATAAAAGTCTGTGGGTGCCGATCACGATGTCAGCCTGTCCCGTTCCCAGGATCTCGATATTCTTCTTGTTCTGGGCCGGTGTCAGAAATCTGGAAAGCATGACGATCGTCACCGGATAATCCTTCATCCTCTGGGTAAATGTCTCATAATGCTGCTGCGCCAGGATCGTAGTCGGCACCAGGATCGCCACCTGCTTGCCGTCCTGCACCGCCTTAAAAGCAGCCCTTATCGCGATCTCCGTTTTCCCGAATCCTACATCACCGCAGATCAGGCGGTCCATGATCTTTTCCGATTCCATATCCTTCTTGGTGGCGTCGATGGCTTCTAACTGATCATGGGTTTCTTCGTAAGGGAAGGATTCCTCAAACTCTTTCTGCCATACCGTATCTTTTTCAAAAGCAAAGCCCTTCTTCTGATTGCGGGCTGCATATAAGGCTACCAGGTCCTTTGCCACCAGTTCCACTCCGGCTTTCACCTTCATGCGGGTTCTGGTCCATTCCTGGCCGCCGAGTTTATTGACCTTCGGTTTTTTCTCCGCTTCGGATGAGGCGTATTTCTGGATCACATCAAAACCGGTGGCCGGCACGTACAGGTTTCCGCCGTCCGCATATTCCACCTTCATATAATCCTTGGTGGCTCCGGCTCTTTCGATCTTTTCGATACCGCGGTAAATACCGATACCGTGTCCTTCATGCACCACATAATCACCGATCTTCAGCTGATCGAGCGAGCGGATCTTTTCGCCTTCATAGCGGCGCATTTTGATCTTATGCTTGCGGCTTTGTCCGAAGATGTCGGTCTCCGTGATCACGCAAAGTCCGATGCCCGGATAGACAAATCCCTTGGACAGATAGCCACAGGTAACACAGACTTCCCCCTTTTGCGGCAGATGGGCATCTTCTTTAAAATACGCCGGAAGACCTTCATCAAAAATGTCCGCCGCCAGTCTTTTTGCCCTGGTCCGCGATGTGGAGACCACCAGCATGCGATACTTGCCTTTCGCATACTTTTTCAGGTCTTTGGACAGTATATCAAAACTGTTATGAAAGGATCCGATGCTCTTGCCGTCACAGGTATAGACGGTTTCCCTTTCATTCGTTTTGGTATACAGTCCGAGCGTCGATAAAGTTAGCACCCGCTTACTTTCCAAAAATGCCCAGACCTGTTTTTCATCATATAAAAGATCAGCCTGTCCCGGCAGCGCCATTCCCTTTTCCAGCCGTCCGGCAAAACTGTCTGCGAACTCTGTCTCGATGGCATGCAGATGCTCGGACAATCTGGCAGGCTCATCGAGCGCAACCAGAAGCTGCCGGTCGGAAAAGAGAGAAAGAAAATCCGAAAGCTCGCTGCAGAAATACTTCAGATAGCTGTCGAGGTTGGCCATGCTGCCAAACTCCATCAGCTGATCGGACAGATCCGATGCCTGGCGAAGGATCCTGGCGCTTTCGGCTCTTTTTTCCTGCCCGCGAAGCTGATCGGCCAGTTTTTTTGCATCCTCTTTGACCGCCTCGAGGCCTTCGATCCGCTGTGCTTTTGTCAGCAGCACTTCCGTAGCCGGATGGATCGCCACCTCCTCCAGCTGCTTAAGGGACCTTTGCGAGAGCGCATCAAACATGCGGATGCTGTCTACCTCATCGCCCCACAGCTCGATCCTGACAGGGTTTTCTTCTGTCATGTCAAAGATATCCACGATACCGCCGCGGACTGAAAACTGTCCCGGTTCCTGCGCCTGATAGCTTTTTTCATATCCCATGCGGGTCAGTTTCATGGCCAGGGCATCGATCTCTACAATGCTGCCGACGGCACATTCAAACACATGGTCCTTCATCAGGGAAAGCGGCTGCACCGGCGCCATCAGCGTATCGATGGTGGTCACCACGGTCAGCGGTTTTCCTTCTAAGATCCGCCGGAAACACTTCATCCGCTCCCGCACCTGGTCCTGTCCGGAAAGGTCCGCCTGGAAAAAGATATAATCCTTGGCTTCAAGGCAGATGGCCGGCTCATCGAAAAAGAGCAGATCCCTACAGAGTTCCCGCGCCCGGATCTTGCTGTGGGTCAGCACAAGCCGGGAGGTATACGGGGCGCCAAAGCCCGCGATCATGTGTGCCTTTTGCGCATCCGTCACGCCCGCAACGGAAACCCGCTCGCACTTATTCAGTTTTCGCTTAGCCTCCTCGTAGAACGCAAGTTCCTCAAGGGGGGTGGTGAGTATATGCATGTATCCACCTAAGAGACTATTCACATTCGATCGTGGATACGGCGCACCCGCATATTTGTATGCAGGGGAGCGTCCGGATACACGATCGGACTGCGAAGCAGGATCCACACATGCATCGAGTATCCCGTCACAAAGTGACAGTAAGTGCGAAGCACGTGGATACGAGATGTCTGTGTGGTGTGAATAGTTATTCTACGTTACCAACTTTCCGGTTTGCATAGTTCATCGCAGCGTCCGCACCCTGCGTCAGGATCATCAGGATCGCCTCCACCGCTTTGTCAAAACCTTCATCCATGAGTTTTCTGTCTTCCGGTGAAAAATGCCCGAGCACATGATCG
>JAEEKC010000071.1 GCA_016282215.1 Lachnospiraceae bacterium | reverse complement strand
GGGGGATTCGAGAGGATAAAACTGTAGCGATTGATGGGGGCCCCTCATCAGTCGCCTGCGGCGACAGCTTCCCCCCAGGGGGAAGCCTAGGGGAGAGGGGAGACCTTAAATATGAAAGGAGAATCCATATGAATCTGTCCCTGAAAGAAAAAATCTCCTACGGCCTCGGCGCCGTTGGAAAAGATATGGTCTGCATGCTGTCGGCCAGTTACGTACTGTACTATTTCCAGGATGTGCTCGGTGTCAGCGCGGTGGCCATGGGCGCGATCCTGCTGATCGCCAGGATCTTCGATGCTTTTAACGATCCCATCATGGGCATCGTCGTAGCCAAGACCAAAACCCGTTTCGGGAAATTCCGTCCCTGGCTGATGATCGGAACGCTCACCAATGCGGTGATCCTGTTCGTCATGTTTGCGGCGCCGCCCACACTGGACGGAAGAGGACTGGTGGCATACGCAGCAGTGACTTACATTCTGTGGGGCGTGACCTATACCATGATGGACATTCCCTACTGGTCCATGATCCCGGCCTTTACCACCGGCGGAAAAGAAAGAGAAGGACTGACGACACTGGCAAGGTCCTGCGCAGGCGTGGGCAGTGCGCTGGTAACGATCTTTACCGTTATGATCGTCCAGGCCATCGGACGGGCCGTAGCAGGAAGCGGGGCATCCGCGCATCAGGTGGAGATCTCTGGCTTTAAATATTTCGCCCTGATCATCGCCATCCTCTTCGTGGTTTTTATCACGATCACCTGCCTGAACATCAAGGAAAAAGCCACTGTCGACATGGAATCCCCCTCAGTGGGACAAATGTTCAAGGCACTGCTTTCCAACGATCAGGCTATGACCATCGTGATCGCCATTGTGCTGATCAACTGCTCGGTCTATATCACATCAAACCTTGTCATTTACTTTTTCAAATACGATTTCGGCGGCGAGGGCTGGGGAGGCAGTTATACCCTCTTTAATATGTTCGGCGGCGCGATCCAGATCCTTTCCATGATGATCGTCTATCCCCTTCTCAGGAAGTTCGCGACGAATGTCAAAATCTTCTATATCTGCCTTTGCAGCGCGATCATCGGCTACGCGTCGCTGTTTGCCATCGCTTTTACAAGCATGCAGAACGTATTCATCCTCTTTATCCCGGGCTTTTTCATCTTTGCCGCAAACGGGGTGCTGCAGGTACTGACTACCGTCTTTCTGGCCAATACCGTGGATTACGGAGAACTGAAAAACGGCCGCAGGGATGAGTCGGTGATCTTTTCCATGCAGACCTTTGTGGTAAAACTGGCCTCCGGCATTGCGGCCATGATCGCAGCGGTGTGCCTGTCACTGAACAACCTGCAACGCGACGACGGCGCCGATACGGCAGCGGCCGTGGACTTTTCCCAGAGCGTATCCGCTTCTTCCAAATTAGGGCTTCGGATGACCATGACCATCATCCCTATTATCGGACTGTTCGTGGCGATCTTTTTCTTCAAAAAGAAATTCATCCTGACAGAAGAAAAGATGGATGAGATCACGAAACAGCTTGGCAGGGGAGCCGGGGAAAAAAGTGAGGAAAAATAAAAACAGGAACTTAAGATATGGCGAAGAGGCATAAAAACAAAGAAGGAAAGACGGCGGAAAAAAAGAGTTTTTGGTCAAAAATCTATCCCCCGTACGTTATCATTTTTCTGGTCTATGTTGTACATTGTGCGGTCTTCATTACGGCGGCTCTTTGGGCGCTGCGTCTGTCTTCGAATGTGACGGCTACCATGGGAGTTGTGAGGGGCGCCACAGAGCCGCAGCGACTTGTCCATTTCGATTCTGAACATAAACAGACGAAGTATTATTATGCCAGTGACCTGACAGTGGATTATCAGGATCCGGAAACCGGAGAAAAAGCGACCGCCATTGTCCGTGACACGCATAATAAACCGGAGTATTTTCCAAAGAACGGGACGGAGGTAAAGATCAACGTCATAAAATCGAAAAGCGGTAATATCGTTGTGATGCATGAGCCGAAGATCCTTTACAGTGCCGTTATCGTTTTCAGTGTTTTTGCAGTGGTTGCCGCCACGATCTGCATTATCTGGTATGCCAAAGAGGAAATGCGATGATTACGAGAATTGAAAACACTTTTGTGTTATCAACGAACCAAACTACCTATGCTTTCAGTGCCCTGAAGACAGGTCATTTGGAACACCTGTATTACGGCCGGAAGATCGCGGCCTTTTTGCCGGAAAATATCCGGAAGGTGTGCTGGGCAGAGAGTGAAAAAGAGAAGGATAATAAGGGCTATCAGCCCACCGGGGCGGAAAGTCTGTTTGAAAAACATGCCTTTGCGCCGGGGTGCGCCAACAGGCCTGCTGATGAGCAGGTGCCCTTCAGCCTTGAGGATATCAATCTGGAAATGTCCTCTTACGGAAAGGGCGATTTCCGGGAGCCTTTTGTGGAAATGATTCACGCGGACGGCTCGGCTACCTGTGATTTTTTATTTGAAAAAGCGGAGATCACAGACGGCAAGCCGGAGATGGAAAGCGGTCTTCCGGGTTCTGTGGGGACGGCCTTTTATAAACCGGAAAGGCTCAGCCTGCGGCTTTTTGACAAGCAGTACAAGATCGCACTGATCATGGATTATTATGTGTATGAATGGTGCGATGTGATCTGCCGGACATCAAAACTGGTCAATGAAAGCGGTGAGACGGTTTTTGTGAAACGCCTTCTGTCCGGGCAGCTGGACTTTGACCGGGCGGGCTATGTATTGAGCAATTTCACCGGTGCCTGGGCAAGGGAAATGAACCGCAGCGACATTCCGCTGCAGGTGGGACGTTTTGTGAATT
>JAEEKC010000070.1 GCA_016282215.1 Lachnospiraceae bacterium | reverse complement strand
TCCTATTCCGGATCATCGGGAAGGAGCCATTCGGGCTCGGGCCGGAGCTTCTAAAAAGGTGTCAATGGGTGTCAATGGGGACGGTTCTTTTTGACAACCTTGAAAAACAGGTTGTCAAAAAGAACCGTCCCCATTGACACCCATTGACACCTTTTTAGAAGCTCCGGCCCGAGCCCGAATGGCTCCTTCCCGATGATCCGGAATAGGAACTCTTGTAGGATGAGCTCGAGGATGACGAACGGCTGCTCGAGCTTTCCGTCTGAATCGGTGAATAGACCTTATTCGTGGATTTATGCAGAAAGGCATCTTTTACTTTTCTGATGCTGAGGGTTCCCGGCACGATATACTGATCGGCATTTTCGATGATGGTGGGTTTCTTCATTTTTGACCTGGCTTTGCCAAGGCGGATCGCGCCGAAAATGGCACCGGCGATCAGACATCCTACAAATGTAAAAAACCAATATCCAAAACCTCTCGGCACGCGGCCTTTCTCCATCAGGACTTTTGCATCATACAGCCATTCCGTCACCGAATACGCTGCATCTCCTTCTCTCAGATAATCGATGCAGCGGTTCCGTAGTCTGTTGTCAGCAAGCTCTGTGAGGATCTCTTTTCCCTTTCCGAAACCGTAATTATGCATATCCGGCTCCCGTCCGCCGGGCGCCTTGATCAGCAGCAGGATCGCATTGCCGCCGTATTCTTTGTCATATCCGTTTTGCTTGAAGAACATTTCCGCATATTCCTGCTCTTCCATCCCTAAAAGAGATTTCGCCGTGTGGATGATCACGTTGCAGTCGTGCGCCTCTGCCATGAGGGAGGCTTTCTCTTTGAATTTGCCTTCAGCGGAATCATCAAACAGATTGGCATCATCCATGACCCGGGGCGCGCCGCCGTTTGCATAAGGCCCAGTCATACCCTGCGCTGCCTGCGCGTCAGATACATACCAGGACGGAGCAAAGGGAAAACCGATCCGGTACATGTTCGCGATGTTTTCAACCCAGTCAGATATACCTTCAAAGTACTGACCGCCGGCCATATATTCATAGAGCACGTCATCGATCTCGTTTGCGGCATCTTCGGTATATTTTCCCATGGTGTCCGGACCGAAACAGCTGGTAAACCAGCCTCTGTCATTCGGATCCATGCAGACAAAAAGGCAGAGCCCTTCATAGTCTGCGCCCCAGCCATAGCCGTTAAAATCATAAAAATCCGCAGCCAGGACTTCTTTGGAAAATCCGTAGGAAGTCACATCCGTATAGACCACGATGTCCCGTGACAGTTCTTTCCGGAGTGCTTTGATCTGCTCCTCCATGGTCTTTTCCTGTTCATCCGTAAACAGATCCGCCCGGTCCACCACCCTGGCCGCTTCCGCGTCATGATAAAAATGAAAAGCCTCAGTGTCTCCCTCCGGATACCAGTCCGGAAATGGTCCCGCGTCCTCGCTTATAACGCCTCTTTTGTTTGTGTCCTCTTCTACAAGCCAGCCCTCATCGCCCGCAAATTCCTCTATCGACGAGGCTTTGGGAATACCGTTTGCTGCAACACTACCTGTGGCTGCCGTACCGGTATTCGTGCCGGCCGCCGTGTCTGTCCCGTCTTCTGCATCCGCATTCATGCTGCGGCTATCGCTCTCTGCTGCCTCGTCTGTTTCGGCATCAATTTCCTTACTGATCTCAGACTCTATGGCTTTTGACTCCGCGTCCGAAGCACCCTCTCCGTTTCCATCTGCTGCCGCATCATCTGCATTCTCTTTGACCGGCTTGCTGACAACCCCATTCTTCTTTCTGGACGGGTGCTCCTGCGGATAATCATAAAGGAATTTATAGGTTGCATACATAACACCATAGCAGCCGTATTTTTCCACGTAGCCCGGAAGATTCGATTCCGTGAACCGCAGATAATCATCGGGGATCAGGTCTGAGGCCGCCCCATAAGGAATGATCTGATACATATCCTGGGAAATATCGCTGACCATTAAAAAGCCGCTGCGGTCTTCCCCGTAACCGAAGTTGTTTTCCTCGTAGTAATAATCGCCGATCTCTTCGAGGGTGCTGTCGGAATGCGCCTCCGGCGTGAGATTGATCATCACAAGATCGATCTGGTAAGCATTGGCAAACTCCAGACAATACTCATCAAGGGTCTCTTTTTTCAGATCCGAAAGATCGCCTGCCATATCCAGCGCCCTGTACATATCCAGATTCAGTTCTTCATCAGCCCGGGCGCTGATCCCGGAAAAGAACAGGCCAATGGAAAGAAGGAACGCCATGAGAATGCGGGCTGCATGTTTGAATGTTTTGTTTTGGTTATCAGTCATAATTTGCCTCGGTTTTTATAGTCAATACTATTCGCAATCCAACTTACATCTCGTATCCGCGTGCTTCGCACTTATTGTCACTGCGTGACCGGATACTCGATATCCGTTGGATTCCTGCTTCGCAGTCAGATCGTGTAATCCGGGACATGTCTGCAAGCAAGCTTGCTCCATGCCCGTTTTACACGATCCTTGCGAATAGTTAATCAGTATCCACATAAATACTTTATCCAGAACCATATCATCAGGACGCCGAATACAATTCCACAGCGTATAAAAAAGAATTTCGCGCTCCGGCCTGCGTCGATGGGCACATCCCCAACGATCTTGCCGGTCTGGCCGTTCACGGCAAAATGATAGGTTTTTCCGTTATGGGATAAATCAAACAGATAAACGGGCAGCAGCATATATTTGGCATCGATGTCTGCCCTGAGGGTTCCGCCGTTTTTCTTGATCCTGCTATAGCCTGCTCCCGCCTGTTTTTCTGTCAGGGAATATGCGGTAGAGAACATCCTCTTTTTTGCCCTCTGGGCAATGGAACCTTTTTTCTCATCAAAACGATCCGCCGCAAAACCCGCTAAGTAACGCATATCGAAGGGCACGGCTTCATTCGTATGGAAGGGCTCTAAGGAATCCATCAGCTTGTCATCGATCTTGCCGCTGGCATCCACCGGCAGCGCATCAAAGGACATATCTACATCCCTGATGACGTCATATTCACTATGCTCGTGGATCATGTAATCTCCGCTCCTGTAGGAAGAAGATTTCGTCCCGAGATAACGCATCTGACCGGATACCTTACCCGAGAATACCCAGAAGGGCACATATACGCCGGTCAGGTTGTTTAACTTCTCATCCGAGAAAAAATCCTTCGGCAGCAATACCCTGGGCTTGCAGAATTTACGAACCGCCTCCGGGAGTCTTTGTTTATCAAACTGGAACGGGATCACGGCATTCGGGCGCAGCGCTCCGGAAGCCTTATCCGTCAGCACAATGTTATTCCCGCAGTAAGGGCAGGTCAGCGCCATCTGCTCCGGCGGTGCGATCAGCTCTGCCGCACAGGACTCACAGTTATATACCGGAAGCGCCTGCGCATTGATATCGATTGCCTGATCGTTCAGGCTCGCAAAATCAAAGCCCTCCGCAATCTCCTTCGGCTTGCTGGCCGTGGCCTTTTGGATATCCATTTCCGTTCCGCAATACTCGCAGACCAAAAGTTTTTTCTCCGGATCATAACGCATGACTCCGTCGCAATTCGGACATTTCTGTTCGGCTACATTTTCTGCCATATATGTTTCCTCTGAATATATTATTAATTATCGGTTCAGCATTTTCATACCGGACTTTATACGATCTTCACGATCTCGTCGGCAAGCTGCGTATACATATCCATCAGTTCACCGTGATGCGCCTGTACAAATTCCGTAATTCCTCTGGCAGATCCCCGCTCAAGTTTTCTTGCCAGTTCGGATACTTCCATGGCACCGATGGTCTTTGACGTACTCTTGAGCGCATGCACTTTTGTCCTGTAGCCATCCAGATCACCGGCTGCAAACAGCCCTTCTAACTCTGTCTTTTTATCCGGCATCTCTTTGGCAAAATCACCCAGCAGTTCGAGATAAAAACTCTGATCCGATGCACAGTATTTCAGGCCTTCTTCAGCCGAGATACCGATATCGGCAAGGGCCTCCATCTTATTTTTCTTCGGATCCTGCTTTCTTTCTCCATCTGCCGCGGTCTGATTTTCCGCATTCACTGCACTTTTTGCCGCTGAACCGTTTACCACATTTTCTGTATTCTCAGCACGGCTTTCATCATAATCTGCCGTCTTCCCTTCCACGGGATTTTCCATCTCACTCCTGCCTTCAACGATCAGCTCCGCCGGCAGGAACCTGCGTAGTTTGTCTTCGAGTTTTTTCATTTCAATAGGTTTGGACAGATAATCATCAAAACCCGCCTGCAGGTACATCTCTCTGGCACCCACCACTGCATTGGCCGTCAGAGCCACCATGGGCGGCAGGGCGATCCCCATCTCCTTCAGCTTCTGAAGGGTTTCGATACCATCCATCTTCGGCATCATATGATCAAGGAAAATGAGATCATAAGACTTGCCCTCGATCATCCCGATGGCGTCTTCTCCGGACATGGCGATATCCGGCCTGATCCCGTACAGACCCATCAGACTGCGCGCAACCTTGGTGTTCATCTCATTATCATCCACCACAAGGATCTTCGCATCCCCGGCAGTAAAATCTGTTCCCTCTTCCGTGCGATGATCCATCTGCTCTAAACGCTTCTGATAATCGCCGATGGGCTCGGAATCTACGATCCCCTGCATGATACAGAATGAGAAGGTCGAGCCCACCCCATAAACACTCTCCACCTCTAACTTACTGTCGAGCATCCCTAAAAGTTTGGTGACGATGGACATGCCAAGCCCCGTTCCCTCGATGTTACGGTTCCTCTTTTCTTCGATCCTCTCAAACGAGGCGAAGAGTTTATCCATATCCTCTTCCTTGATGCCGATCCCCGTATCTTTGACTTTGACATTCAGCGCCACATTGTCATCATCCCGCCCGAAGTCTTCTAAGATCAGAGTGACACTGCCTTCCTTGGTGTACTTCACGGCATTGGTGAGCAGATTCATGATGATCTGTGACAGTCGGACATCATCACCGAACATGACAGAGGGCAGCCTCGGATCCACCTTCACAATGAAATCCAGGTTCTTTTCCTTGGCCCGCTCGGAAATGGAATGTACCAGGTCGTTGACCAAAGCGGAAGTCTCATATTTGACGGGGATGATCTCCATCTTACCGTCCTCGATCTTGGAAAAGTCAAGGATACTGTTGATCAGGGACAAAAGCGTCCTGCCGGCCGACTGGATATTCGCCGAATAATCCAGGATCTCTCCATCCTTTGAGGTACGCAGGATCATTTCGTTCATACCCAGCACCGCGTTGATGGGCGTCCGGATCTCGTGGGACATTTGGGCCAGAAAACTGCTCTTTGCCTTACCGGCGGCGATGGCCTCATCCGCTGCCTGCTGCATCTTCAGTGTTGCCTCATCCTGCCAGTGGATCAGGTCCGTCAGCAATTTATAAACAAGCACAACACAGACACAGAATGCGACAAAACAGATCACGCCGTATACCACCACTCTGCCGTAGATCTCCCAGACATCCGCTGCCACAAAGATCGTAAAATCGGAAAGATCATTTCTGGTTGCCAGGATGATCCTATGGCTATGATCGTAATCCGTGATCAGATGCGTGCTTCTTCCGTCGATCTTCACCTCGCCGTAAGGAAGGGAAGAAATATTGGTGGACTCTTCTTTTGACATCTGATAACTGCCGTAAGGATGATTGATGATATCACCGCTGATATCCGCCAGGAAGGCATATCCGTCATCCGAATAACTGCCGCCTAAGATCTCCACCAGCTTGTCCATGAAAAAGTCAATGCCGAAGATACCCATAAACTCACCGGTCTTGGCATTATAAACCTTCTGCGACATGGTCACGCAGTAACTGCCGGTCTGATCGTCAAAATAAGGCGATGAAACACTCCAGCCTGTTTCGGAATTCATGGTATCGATATACCAGGGCCGCTCTTCCACCTTCCAGCCGGGCTCCGGTTTCCAGCCGCTGTTCATATAGACGCTGGGATCTCTGTCCTTACATGCCATGTAGGTCGCCGAAATCTCAGGATATTGCATGGTGATCTCATTTAAATACTCCACCGTGCCTTCATAATCGTCCATCATATCGGGATTGGTGGAAAAAATGCTCACAAACATGTCCAGAATACTCTTTTGTGTCTGGATCCATTCGGAAAACTGATACTCATATTCCTCCGCCCGGCTTCGCATCAGATTATTGCCCCAACGGTAGGTGGCGGAAATATTGGCATAGAGACTGATCATCATGACAAAGATCAAAAATGCAATGATCACGCCGCGATAACGCCGGCTCTTTTTACCGGTCAGCGTACTTCTGCCGCTCTGTTTTTTCTCATTCTTGACAATATTGGAATAGGAAATGATCTGACCGATCATCTCAGACAGGCGTTGTCCGGATTCATGAATTCCCGCAAACAGCACCTCATAATCATCCGCATGCTCTAGGTTTTCGCGGGAAGACCTCTCTAAGATCCTCTCAAGAGGCTCCTGCAGCTGCGAGGTGATGGAATCCAAAAACTCTTCCTTGGTCGCCAGCGCCTGCTGTGCTTCTTTTCCGTTTTTGACGGCACGCAGATACAATATGATGATAATGCCAAACAGCGCCAGTGAAAGCAGGATCGTTGCGATGAGCTGGATATAGGAATTGCTGTACAGTTCCCAGTCACTTTCCGAAACCAAAAGATACCAGTCACTGCCGGAATGAGTGGCAAACAGATTTTCATAAAGCAGATCTGCTTTCAGCCTGCCGGTCACCACGCCGTCCTTGCTTTTTGCAAGCGCATACATGCCTGCATAATCCGGCATCACCTCGATCAGTTTTTTTCCAATCTGGGTTTCATCAGTGCAGCCGGCAATGATGCCCTCACCCGTTACGATGACAGCCTTGCCCTTGCCCTTTGCATACATCTCTTCGATATGCGCCTGGATGGTCTCCATGGTATAATCCACGGCGATGACGGAATCCCTGTCGCCTAACATGACAGAAACGGTATAACAGATCTGCCCCGTCATGGCGTCCTGATACGGCGGGGAAACATAAGGCTTTCCGTCATTGCGGATGGCACCTGTGTACCAGATACGCTCCGTTGCCACATAGTCATCCGGCGCATCAAAATCCGGGATGAAGCAATAATCGGAACCTGCGATATACACGTTAAAAGCACCGGTATCCTCCATCAGGACCTCGGCCTTTTTTGCGTACACAAAACCACGGAGTTGTTCTTTATCCGATAATAACTCCCTGCTCTTGACAGCCAGCTGCATCGTCAGGCTTTCCGCGTGATGGATGGTCGTCTCAAGCTGTCCGCTGATGGCAGAAAGCTGATATGTACCAAGGTCCAGCAGCTGCTGTCTGTTTTGTCTGAATACCATCCAGGTATTCATGAATGTTACCGCAAACAGGAGTGTCGCCACCAGGACGATCACTCCCGCATTACGTTTGCTTTTCATCTTACTCATAAATCATCCGATCCGGGCAAACTATAATTTAAAAACATTACATTCTGTTTTCGGTCTTATCTTACTTGATCACAATTATTTGATCTTTGCACCTGCGGGAATATTTGCCTTCTTCAAAAGTGCCTTATATTCCGTCTTTTTCTTCTTGGAAAGACCGCTCGGCTGCTTGAATACTGCCGTTTTGTAAATACCGGAAAATGCATTCTTTCCTGTCTTTTTCTTGGTTAAAAACTTGGACTTGATCGTAATGGTCTTCAGCTTTTTGCAGCCCTTGAAAGCATTCTTGCCGATGGTCGTCACCTTCTTGGTGATCGTGAACTTCTTCAGCTTCTTACAGTTCATGAAGGCACCGGCCTTGATGGTCGTCAGGACAGTCCCCTTAAAGGTCACGGTCGTCAGGGCGGTGCAGCCCTTAAAGGCGTTATTCTGAATGATCTTCACATATTTGCCGATGGTGACCTTGGTGATCTTCGTATTGCCCGCATAGGCTCCATTCGAGATCTCGATCACTCTTGCCCTGGTTCCATCCGGCAGGGTAACCTCATCAGGAATCGTGATCTCGGTCAGGTCATTATCCGCAGCCGGTTTCTGATAGCTTACTGTCGCGCCTTCGCCGGTGCCGCTGCCCGACCCGGAACCGCTTCCTGAGCCGCTGCCCGTATTGCCGGTGGAAATCACCTTATACTCAGCTCCGCCACCGTCTGTGGGTACAACAACATCATCCGATTTGGGAGCCGAACCGCTGTCTGAGCCGCTGCCCGAGCCGCTGCCCGAGCCTTCCGCCGGTTTGTCCTTCCAGACAGCCTTCAGCGTCAGATCTGCTGTCACATTCACGGATGTGCCGGCCGCGCCCTTGTCCCACTTATCAAACTCTTTGCCTGCCGGCGCCGCATAGGTGCAGGCCGGAAGGGTATAAGCAGTATTCTGCTTTACATGAACCTTTGCCATCTCGCCGGTTCCGCCTTCTGCATCAAAAGAAACAACGAAGTAAGGATCCGCCCAAATGGCCTTCAACTTGATATCCTTGGTCACGTCAATGACATCACCGGGATAACCGGACTGTTTGCCGTCTTCCCACTCCCAATGATCGAACATTTTTCCTTCTGGTGTCATGCTGAACTTTGTCTCGATCTTCGGCAGGGTATAAGGCTTATGGATCACAACATGATCATCAAAGTCTCCGAGAATCACAACTTCGCCCATATTCGGATCAAAGGATACAGTGAAGGTTTTATCCTTCCAGACAGCGGTAAACGTCGTATCTTTTTCAGGCCAATAAATCGATGCGGGAGAGTAATGATCTGTCCCATCACTCCAATAGTCAAACTCTTTATCCGCAGGCGGTGTAAAAGTGCAGGCGGGGAGTTTATTCGTTGTTACCGATCCGTCCTGCCAGATCTGGGAAGGCATTGTTCCGCTCCCGCCCTCACCGGGCGCAAATGTCATCGTATATCCGACCGTTTTGGGAAACTCGATGGATACTTCACATGCCGTTCTTCCCCCTGAAAAAGTCATTGTGGTTTTGATCTTTTCCTTATCACTTCCCGAAGAGAAACCGTCACTGAAAACGATCTTGTCGTCATCAGCAAATTTATCTTTGTTTACACCGTCTGTATATACAATGAATTTCAGAAAATATGTATGACCATATTCAAAGGTATCGTTTTCACCTAATACGTGTTCATTGAGTTCCTCATCATAATAGACATACACGGGTTTTCCGGAATCAACCCCGAGCCTCAATCCTTTGCTGTAATAATCATACAGCCCAAAATCCGCTAACAGCTCGCCTGCCGTTGCGTCCACATTCGGAAATCTGGTGCCGCTTACATAGATATCATAAGCCCATTTCGAGTTTCGAGGTCTGAAGCTCTTTGATACCGCTTCAGCCTTCGAACTTGTCGCGCTCTCATTCAGCTTCCAGATCTGCCGATCCTGCGCATATTCATAAAAAGAATTCTCATAATGCATTTCGATCACAACGTCATCGGCCAGAACAAAATTGTATTGATCTTCCGGTTTGCAGGATAGATTCACCCGGTATCTGTACTCTTCATCATCAAAGGTAAATACCCCTGTTTTGTCTTTCCATATCTTTCCGTCCAGGATCTGCCAGCTTTGATCTGTTACGGAGATCATCGAGGCTGTGCGGTACGTGCTTTCTCCTTCGCATAAAATATCATAAGGCGTAAACGAAGGTGCCAGTAAGCTGCTGTCAGCATCATATCCAAAGGTCTTTGACTGACCGTCATCTCTTGTGTTAAAATCCTTCGAGCATTTCATTCTGATCGTCGTGATCTTCTTTTTTTCGAGCGGTTTGTACTCGATATAACACGGTCCGTATTCTTCATCGCTCAGATCGGACTGATAGTATCCCGCAATTTTGTTTTCGGTGGAAGCACCGTTCTTCAGCATGTTCCCCTTGGTATCATCATTTTTCCCTTTAAAAAACGCCCTCGGAGTATTGCTCATGGTGATCACATTGGCGATTACGCCGACTGACCGGTCATATTTTACGTCCGAAGCATCTACACTGATCGGCTGATCCGTGCTGATGATCAATTCACACTCTGCGAGGGAAATGCCGTATCCTATTCTCGTAGAGTCCGTACATTTACCATTCGGATGACTGACTTTTACGTTGAAACCGGCATGTTCTGAAATGAGCAGATATTTACTTCTGGAAAATCCTGCCAGTGACTGGCCATAGTTTCCTTTCACCGTCAGCTCAATGTTTACATCCGCATTGCCTTTGATCGTCGTCCAGTGACTTGCCTTATACCCACCGTCTTTATCAACTAAAATGCCCTGCATACTTGTTGTCGGCAAAGTAGTCGTGTTTTTGATCGTCAAAGAACCGGTCTCGCCTTCCTCCGTCGTGATGACCAGATTATCCCTTGTCGTCATAATGCCGAAACAGCCATCGGAGGTTTCCGAAAAGTTGATCTTGTTTTCCCCATGCAGCACGATCGTCAGCGTACTGTTGGGATCTGAAGCTGTTGTCTTCGTTCTGATGGTGCCGCTGTTATAGCCCTTCAGATGGAGAACTCCATCTTCATAATAAGCGCCGCCAACCTCTTCATTAAAGGTTTCCGTTGCCGCGCCGCCATTTTGATAACACGGCTTTTCTTCGGACAGCCCTACCCCGTTTACAGTGATCATATCCGGCGTGATCGCTTTGGCCCTCACTCCCGCAACCGTCAGGCAAAACAGAAACGCTGCCAGAAACAACAGACTCTTTTTCAGATTATTAACTGTCTTTTCCATGTTTTCCCTCCTAATTGATCAGTAATTTATTGGCACAGTATTCTCATATCGGGCTTTACACTGTATAAATGATATCTAACCAAAAATTATACTACAAGATATCTGTCATGACAACTTTTTAAGAGTCGTTGCCATGAAACCGTAAATGCTACGATGAGACCGCCTCTCTGATCTGGCGGGTCTGCGTTTCATAGGCCATCAAAAATGCCTCATGCTTTTTTTTGATATAATCCTCATCATTCCTTGCAGCCGCCTGTTCCATTGCGTAGGCTTTTTCGCCGAACTCCTTTGCGCCG
>JAEEKC010000069.1 GCA_016282215.1 Lachnospiraceae bacterium | reverse complement strand
GCTTTCCACGACTTCAAGAGCCTGCGTCCCGATCGAGCCGGTAGACCCCAGGATCACGATTTTTTTATGTGCTGTATTCTCTGTATTCATCATATGTTACTGTCTTTCTTCTGTCTGCAATTCCCGTTATTTATAGGAAATAATTATCAATTTATTCTTCCAGTTTCAGATCGTTTTTTTCTTTTGATGAACACCGCTCTACCGATTCGCCAGCAGTATCAGCGCCAGATAGTAGATCAGCGGCGCCGTTACGATCACGGAATCGAAACGGTCCATGATGCCGCCATGTCCCGGGATCAGATTGGCATAATCTTTAATGTCATGATCACGTTTGATGCCGGAAGCTGCCAGATCACCGCACTGGCTCAGTACAGAACCCGCCGCACCGATCACGGGGAAGATCCAGATGATATCCGGCGAAAGCCCGCTTGCCGGTAAAAATGCAAGCACGCATTTTGCATAGATCAGACCGATGAGCGCCGCGCCGACCACCCCGCCGACAGCACCTTCGATGGATTTTTTCGGACTCAGGACGGGGGCCAGTTTATGCTTGCCGATCAGCATGCCCACCACATAGGCGCAGGTATCACAGCCCCAGGATGCGCAAAAGATCAGCCATACCAGGTATTGTCCTCCCTGCAGATTTCTCGTTTGATAAATGTAGGATAAAAGAACCGGCGCATAGAGAAACGAAAAAGCACCGGCCATGATCTGAGACGCTTTATAACGCGGAAATGTCAAAACATAGCAAAGCAGCATGCCCATGATGGTCAGGATGATCACCAGCATACTGTAACGTTCAAAAAACTGCGGGTAAAAAAGCATCAGAAAATCGAATGCCGCGATCCCCGCATAACCAACGATCTCGGGAAGCGCGACCTTTTCATCCTTGGCGCGCACTCCGCATGCTTTGATCAGTTCCGAAAAACCGAGCACCGAGATAATCAGTGTAAAAACCGCAAGCACAGGGCCGTTTGTCACGATCACAAATAACAGTACTGCCAGCAGGATGACCCCGCTGATAAGCCTAACGAGCATAGTATAAGTCCCCTATTCCAAAGCGATCATTCTTTCACGCCGCCAAACCGGCGATCCCGCTGCTGATATGCTTCCACAGCCTTTTCCAGTTCGCTGCGGTTAAAGTCCGGCCAGGGAACCGGCGTAAAATACAGCTCCGCATAAGCCAGCTGCCAGATCAGATAATTACTCAGCCTCTGCTCACCGCTTGTGCGGATCATCAGATCCGGGTTCGGGATATCCTTTGTATCCAGATAGGATGAAAAAATTTCCGGCGTCAGATCATCCGGCTGCAGTTTTCCCTCGCCGGCATCGGCGATCATTTTTTTCGTTGCACGGATGATCTCGTCCTGCCCGCCGTAATTTAAGGCAATGATAAAAGTCAGTCCCGTATAATCCTTCGAGGCTTCTTCCAGCTCTTCGATGCGCTTTACGATATCCGGATCCAGCCTGCTGCGCTCACCGATCACCTTACAGCGCATATTGTTCTTTTTTGACTGCGCAAGGCAGCTCTTCAGATAATCCCGCAGGATCCGCATGATCGCATCCACTTCGTCCTTTGGCCTGGACCAGTTTTCCGTGGAAAAAGCATACACCGTCAGATAACGGATCCCTATTTCATCTGCCGCCCTGCATATGCTCTCGATATTCTTGGCGCCCGCCACATGACCGGCTGTCCGCGGAAGCCCTTTGCTCTTTGCCCATCTGCCGTTGCCATCCAAAATAATGGCGACATGCTCCGGGACACCTCTTGTATCAGTCATAACACCCAGCCTTTCAAAGAACTGACTTTTCTGCTGCCCGCTTACAGATCATACGGTCATGATCTCTTTGGATTTCTCATCGACCATCTTGTCGATCTCTTTTCCGTATTTATCCGTGAGCTTCTGCAGTTCATCCTGCATATCCTTGATCTCATCCTCTGAAATGTCTTCCTTGGTGAGTTTCTTGAATGCTTCGTTGCCGTCTCTTCTGATATTGCGGATCGCAACCTTGCCTTCTTCGCCTTTTTTCTTAATGTCTTTTACCAGGTCCTTACGTCTTTCCTCAGTCAGTTCGGGGAATACCAGGCGGATCACTGCGCCGTCATTGGAAGGAGTGATGCCGACATCCGAAGCCATGATCGCTTTCTCGATCTCCTTGATCAGTGTCTTTTCCCAAGGGGCGATCTGCAGGATACGGGGTTCGGGAACCGTGATGTTTCCTACCTGCTGAATCGGTGTAGGTGTGCCGTAATAATTGACCTTGATCTTGTCAAGCACGTGAGGATTTGCTCTTCCCGCGCGGATGGATGCATACTCGTTTTTCAGAAACTCCAATGCTTTCTGCATCTTCTCGTCATACGTCTTTACTCTTTCATTCATGTTTTTGCCCTCCCAATTTATTCATTCATTTTTTTAGTTATCATTTCATTCGTAACATATCTCAAAAGTTAGCATTCGCTTACTTTCGGATACTCAGCATGTGACGACTGTGCCTGAAAACTCGCCGCTCATGGTCTTGACGATGCTGCCCGGCTCTTCGAGGCCGAACACACGCATCGGCATGTGATTGTCCCTGGCCAGGATGGAAGCCGTCATATCCATAACCTGCAGATTCTGTGCGATCACATCATCAATGGTGATCTCATCATATTTCTTTGCAGAAGGATTTTTTGCCGGATCACTGTCATATACGCCATCGATGGATTTTGCAAGCAAGATCTCATCAGCCTCCACTTCAATGGCCCGGAGCACAACGCCGGTATCCGTGGAAAAATACGGATGTCCGGTACCGCCTGCAAAAAAGACAACCTTGCCCTGTTCCAAAGATGATACCGCGATATCCTTTGAAAACAGTTTTGTAAATGCTCCGACCGCAAAAGGTGTCAGGATCTCAGTCTGCATGCCGACCGACCGGAAGATCTCCGATACATAGATGCAGTTCATGACCGTTGCCAGCATACCAATCTGATCTGCCTTGGTACGGTCCATATTCTCGCTGGTCCGTCCGCGCCAGAAGTTTCCGCCGCCGATGACGATGCCTACCTGGATCTTATCATCTACCAGCTTTTTTACCTGATCTGCAACCGCCTTGACTGTCGCTTCATCAAAGCCTGTCTTTTTTTCGCCTGCCAGCGCTTCGCCGCTGAGCTTTAATAGGATTCTTTTTGCCATATCAACCCCCTGTATTTATCTTACTTTAAAAACTTGTCAAAGAAGGAGCTCGGGCTGCTGTCCGCATAGCACTGTGAGCACATGCCTTCGATGGCCGCGCCGTTGTTGATCTGTACGGATTTGGATTTGATATTGCCCATCACGATGGCCGTCGAATCTAAGATCACGGGACCGTGCACATCGATATCGCCCTTGACCGCGCCGGCGATCACCGCGCTGGTGGCATAGATATTGCCGATGATCACGGATTCCTTGCCGATCTTGGCGGTTCCGTCTGCGTTGATCTGGCCGCTGATCTGTGCGCCGTCAGCAAAAACTTCCGCTGCTTTCGCATCACCATTCAGCTTGCCGGATACATTCAGCTTGCCGAGCACTGTTACGTTTCCTTCTACAACGCCCTGGATCTCAACGCTTCCTCTCGATTGTACATCACCCTTGACTGTCATGCAGGCTGTGATGACTGCATTTTCATCCATGGGCTCTCCTTCCAGCTGCGAAGCCTCACCGGACGCAGCGCTCTTGCTCTCTGCGTTGTCAGCCGGCTGCTCCATGGCGTTTTCAGTTACGGTTTCCTTCACTTCTTCCATTTTCTTTTCCTTTTTATCCTCTTTCTTATCTTCTTTTTTGGCATTCATCATATCGGCAATGCTCTTCAGTTCATTGGCCGCTTTTTCGATGGTATCCTCTTTTGTTTCTTTTTTCTGCTCTGCTTTCGGCGCTTCCTGTGCTGCTGCGGCAGGCGCCTCTGCCTCCTGATAACCGCTCAGCTGAAGCTCCATCTGCTCGCCAAAGACCGGCGCAGGCTTTCCGTCCGGTGAGATGGCATCCTTTGGCTGCTCTGCCGGTTTTTCTTCCTGCTTTTCAACCACATCCGCCTCTACCAGCGCTTTTGCCAGTTCTGCGGAAGGCATCACATCCATCTCATCCTCGGGCATAACCAGCTCATCCGCTTTCGGCTCCTGCGCAGCAGCAGGTTTTTCCTTCGGCTCTGCCTGCGGCGCATTTTCAGCCTGCTCAGGCTGCGATGCTTCTGCCTGTATATTCTCCCCTCCCTGTGCGTCCGCTGCCAGTTCATTTGCCGCGATCGACAGATCTTCTTTCAAATCCTGAAAAAATCCCATTTTATCCTCCTTTAAATGAGCAATAGTTTTACACTACTGACTTTTTAAATGCTGCACCGGTGTAAAGTCCATATCCTCAGATACCGGTAATATCTCAACACCATCCTGCTTTGTCAGGTCTTCCAGGATGATGGCAAGCGCATCCACTGTCGCTGATTTGTCGGCCGCATCATGCATCAGCACAACCTGTGTTTCTTCCTCGCCGATCATGCCGAGAACCCGCTGCGCGAGTGCCCCGGCGCTTAAGTTCGTCCCCATGGCATCCCCGCTGGCAACATTCCAGTCCAGGTAGTAGATATCCTGTTCTTTCAGGTAATCCGCCAGTTCCTGCATGGACACCGTACTGACTTCGTTAGAACTGCCGCCCGGAAATCTGTAAAACCGCGGCCATACTCCCGTGATCTCATACAGATAATCCTGCAGTCTTTCCAGATCCTTGATAAAAGCCTGCTTGGATTCATAGATCTCATCATACTTATGGGTATAGGAATGCATCCCCAGGGTATGTCCTTCATCCACGATCCGCTTGTATAAAGACTCCGAGATGGGCCCTTCTCTTCCGTTGACGAAAAAAGTAGCCTTTACATCATATTCTGCCAGCAGGTCCAGGATCCGTCCCGTATTGGAACTCGGTCCGTCGTCAAAAGTCAGGTAAACCTTGCAGGTCTTTGCCGTCGTCTTCTCATCTGCTGCATTTGCCGATCCCACTGCTTCCGGAGCAGCAGCCTGCTGCGTAATAGCGCCGTTTCCGCTTTCACTGCCTTCGAAATCTGCAAGCATCGTTTCCGGGGCGTCATTTCCGGCGTCCCCTTTATCTGCCGGCAGCGTTTCAGAAGACGGATCTGTCAAAAGTCCTGTCTGCTCTTTTGCCGCACTCTTAGCGCCAGCCTCCCCCGGCTCCCGGTTTTGCTGCAGCATCGCCACCTGATCCTTCATCGCGTCAAGCTGATCATTCAGCTGCCGGATGTGAATGAGCATCAGGATACTGGCTATCATCGGAAGGACCATGAAGATCACAAGCAATGCAAGGATCATTCTTTTCAGCCATTTGACCCGCTCAGGCCTTGCCGATGGTTCACTTTCCCGGTTTTGCATAATGCTCTGTGATGCTCCTTTTTTCGTTGCCGCCCTTCCCATCCTCCTGCGGCGGGACCGTTCAAACAGCCTTAACCCATGCATTATACCATAATCTTTCGAGAAAATCCATACTTACAAAAAGAAACCGGCAATCACTGCCGGTCTCTCCTGTATTTATGAATCGATCATTTCTGTGTTCGGGCTGATCCGTATGCGCATCCGCTTTGCATGTATCAGATTTCTGTCATATGGCTTGGACGATCAATATCCTTGCTGCGGTCCATAACCATAGCCGTATTCCTCAGCCTGGCCAAAGAACCTGTCAAAGAATTCCTCCAGATCCTCATCGCCATAACCGTAGTTTCCGCTGCCGCCGTTTCCGTCACCATTTCCATATTCCTTCGCGCGGTCTTCATTTCGGTTCGGGATCTCGGGAAGTTCCTGACCATCATACTCATCCATGCCGTCCTGTCCGTCCTTGTCAGGATTTTGATCCTCACTGTCTTCTCTTCCCTTATCCAGCTCTTTTTGCTGTTCTATTGCCTTGCTTTCAGCCAGTGTAACCTTCGTGGTTTTTTCCTGATAACCGCCATTATCCATTCTCTGGAAGACAACCTCTACGGTATCGCCTTTTTTATAATACTTGATCTGTTCTTTCAGATCGGATGCACCGCTGATGCCGATGCCGTCAAACTGTGTGATCACATCGCCCTTCTGAAGACCTGCTTTTTCAGCAGCGCTGCCTTCTTCCAGTTTCGCGATATAAGCGCCTTCGGGAATCCCATAAACCTCTGCCGCTTCCTGTGATACATCCTGTACGGTCACGCCGAGGAAACCTGCGTCTTCATCTGCTACTTCCTCTTTGGAAGCGCGGTTCATCAGCTTATCAAGGATCGGCTTTGCAGTATCAATAGGAATCGCATATCCCATGCCTTCTACAGTTGAGGAAGCAAATTTAGCGGAGTTGATACCGATCAGTTCACCGTTCATGTTCAAAAGCGCACCGCCGCTGTTACCGGGATTGATGGCCGCATCTGTCTGGATCAGTTTTGCTGCCATGTTCTCGATCTCGACTTCACGGTTCAGTGCAGATACGATACCGGTTGTTACGGACTGTCCGTATCCGAGTGCATTTCCGATGGCGATAACCTGATCGCCCACATGCAGATCATCGGAAGAACCGAGGGCGATGACTTTGATCCCTTTCAGCACCTCTTTATCGATATCAGCTTTTTTCACTGCAACG
>JAEEKC010000068.1 GCA_016282215.1 Lachnospiraceae bacterium | reverse complement strand
TGTCATACTCCATCGAAAGCGGCCTGTATCAGGACCGTGTGATCCTGTCAGAGCAGACGCCATATCAGAAGATCGTTATGACAAAACACAAAGATGATGTGCGTCTCTTCATTGACGGGAACTGCCAGTTTTCCACAGCGGATGAATACCGCTATCATGAGGCACTGGTGCACGTGCCGATGAATGAACTGAAAGAGAGGGAAAAAGTGCTGATCCTGGGCGGCGGTGACGGTCTGGCGGTTCGGGAAGTCCTGAAATACGATGAAGTAGAAAGCATTGACCTGGTGGATCTGGATGAAGAGATGATCCGAATCTGCAGCACGAATCCCAATATCACGGATATCAACCTGGGCAGCCTTCGTTCGGACAAACTGCATATCCATATCATGGATGCCTATGAGTATCTCGAGCAGTGCAAGGAGCAATATGATCTGATCATCGTGGATCTGCCCGATCCCAATTCCGAGGTGCTCAATAAACTGTATTCCAACATTTTTTACCGGATGTGCAAAGGATGTCTGAGCGACGAAGGTGTTTTAGCGGTACAGTCCACCAGTCCGTATTACGCAACAGATGCCTTTTGGTGTATCAACAAGACCATCGCGGATGAAGGTCTGTTTGTCAAAGCCTATCATCTGGAGGTACCGGCTTTCGGGGACTGGGGCTTTAATATGGCCAGCCGGCGCGAGCTTTCCGAGAATATTACGTTTGATGTGGAAACCAGATATTTAAGCGAGGATAATGTCGCGTCCCTGTTTTGTTTCGGAAAAGATGAGATCTCTGAAGATGTAGAGGTCAACCGTTTGACGAAACCGGTGCTGATGGATTATTATAACACGGCAGAGGCACAGTGGAGATAGATCCCGTGAACGAAAGATCAGAAAGGCGGTAAAATAGAATGAGCGCAATTTACGAACAGGCACTGAAAGTGCTGACACAGATCCATGAACTGACAGATCCGAAGATGGGAAATCTGATGGTCATCGGATGTTCATCCAGTACGGTTTTGGGAGACCAGCCGGGGACCAATTCAAGCCGGGATGTGGCTGAGCAGCTGCACCAGGCAGCGATGGAAGTGTTCGGAGAGAAATATGATATTGCCGTTCAGTGCTGCGAGCATCTGAACAGGGCGCTGATCGTGGAACGAAAAGTCGCGGAGCGCTACGGTCTGACCATGGTCAATGCGGTGCCTTATGAAAAAGCGGGCGGCGCTTTTGCCACGGTGCATTATGCGTCTCTTACCGATCCGGTCGCCGTGGAGGATATCCATTCCCTGGCGGTGCTCGGGATCGATATCGGCGGCGTCATGGTGGGAATGCATCTGCGCCCCGTTGTGGTGCCGCTGAAACTGAAGGAGAGAAAGATTGGCGAGGCCATCGTGATCGCAGGGGCCAGCAGACTGAAATACATCGGCGGCGAACGGACGCACTATCAGGCAAAATAAGTGATACATCCCGGGGGTAAAATATGCACAGAACGTATGAAAATGAAGATCTGGTGGTGTTTTGGAATTCGGAAAAATGCAGGCATGCAAAAGAGTGCGTGCATGGAAGTCCGGATACCTTTAACCCTGCAAAAAAGCCCTGGATTCAGTTAGGCCGGGCGGAGAACAAAGAGGTCTGGCAGGCGATCTCAAAATGCCCTTCCAGTGCGCTTAGCTGCATTTACAGACATGGCATCACAGTGACCATGGACGCGGAAAACTGCAGGTGCCTGGCTTTTGACGGGGATCAGCAGATCGGCGAGTGTGAGTACGACAAAGCCGGCGGTGATTTTTGCATTTACCATACGGCGGTCCGGGAAGAGTATAAAGGAAAGGGCATTGCAAGGCGCCTGGTCTATAAAGTGATCGAGCAGGCTGAACGCGAATGCATGAATATCACCGCCACCTGCAGTTATGCAAAGAAGGTTTTGCAGGAAGTAATTCAATAGAGTGTTCTTCTGCAGAAAAAGTGTTTTGAATTTATTTTTTACTTGACGGATATTTCCGCTTTGTGGTAAGATGGGCGCGATCAAAACGAAAGGCGCCTTTGATTAGTATAAAGTCCGAAGTGAAAATACGAAGGGACAAACTACTGATCGATTGGTGAAGGTGGTAAGATGAAGATCAGATAATGTGATTTGGCGAAAGCAGACGAAGGAAGAAAAAGTAAGGCGTCAGCCTTAGTTTGTTTGTATATGCCGAATTGGATTATCGTTTTCATCGAAAACCGTTTTCGTTATGAACAAGGTTTCGGATCAGTATGGGATCACGACTGTTCGGCATATTTGGTTTTTTGAAGAAATGAGATCCGCTTCGGCATGAAGCGGATTTTTTAATGCAAAACTCCGCAGAAAGGAGGGTCTATGTCTCAGATAAAAGTAACAGATCTTACATTTGCCTATGAAGGCAGCATAGAAGAAGTTTTTGAGGATCTGAGTTTTCAGATCGATACGGATTGGAAGCTGGGTTTTATTGCCAGGAACGGAAAGGGAAAGACAACCCTGCTCCGGCTTTTGATGGGATGGGAGGTTTATCAAGGCAGTATCATTGCAAGCACGCGCTTTGACTATTTTCCCTACCCGGTTACGCAGGAGGATCTGGAACTGGACGGATCGCAGCTGATCGAAAAGTGGAAGCCCCAGGCAGAGTACTGGCAGGTGCTGATCCAGCTGGCGCAGATCCATATGGATCCGGAATTTCTGCAAAGACCGTTTAAGACCTTAAGCCATGGGGAACGGACGCGGATCATGCTGGCGGTCTTGTTTGCCACGGAAAATGAGTTTTTGCTCATCGACGAGCCGACGAACCACCTGGATGTGGACGCGAGGCGGATCGTCAGGGAATATCTGTCCACCAAAAAGGGCTTTATCCTGGTATCCCATGACCGCGACCTGCTTGACGGGGTATGCGACCATGTACTTGTGATGAACAGGGAGTCGGTGCAGGTGCAGGCTGGCAATTTTTCGTCCTGGTGGGAGAATAAGGAAAAAAGCGATGCCTTTGCCATGGCGGAAAACGAAAAGCATTTAAAGCAGATCGGCAAATTAAAAGCGGCAGCGGACCGCAGCAGCAGATGGGCGGAGAAAAACGAGAATACTAAGATCGGTTTTGATCCGGTCAAAGAGCCGGAGAGGAATATTTCCACCAGGTCCTATATCGGGGCGAAGACGAAAAAAATGCAGTCCCGGGTGAAGAACTATGAGAAGAGGATCGACCGGGAAATCTCGGAAAAAGAGGGGCTCTTGCAGGATATCGAACAGGTAAAGGATCTAAAGCTGAATCCCCTGAAATATCATAAGGAAGTCCTGATCTTTGCAAGAGAATTGTCCTTGCGTTATGAGGGCGCGGACAGGCCGCTGTTTGAAGACCTGGGACTGACGCTGCGGCGCGGCGACCGGGTGGCGGTCACAGGTGCAAACGGCTGTGGAAAATCGACCCTGATCAAAGCGGTTTTAGCCGCTGCGAACGGGCGTAAGGAAGCGGGACTTGCCGTGAGCGGAACGCTGGAGGTGCCTTCGGGACTTGTGATCTCCTATGTGAACCAGGACACCTCCTTTTTGAAGGGAAGCCTGCATGATCTCTGCGAGGAAAGAAAACTGGATGAGAGCCTGTTTCTGGCGGTGCTGCGCAATCTCGATTTTGAAAGGGCGCAGTTTGTCAAGAAGATGGAGGACTTTTCCGAAGGGCAGAAGAAAAAGGTCCTGATCGCAGGCAGCCTGATCACGCCGGCGCATCTGTATATCTGGGATGAACCGCTGAATTTCATCGATGTCTTTTCCAGAATGCAGATTGAAAAACTGATCTTAGGTGCGCAGCCCACCATGCTGTTTGTGGAGCATGATGTGCGGTTTTGTGAGAAGGTCGCAACCACGTCCGTCCGTTTGTAATTTCATTGAATCTTTATCGCTCCGGGTGTATAATCATTCTGTATGCGGAGCGATAAAGATTATCTGATCAAGATCATAAAAAAAGCGCAGGGATATATGCTGGCAGAAAGAATTCTGTCCGCATGTGTTTTTGCGTTTATTATTTCCGCTTTCGCAGGGATCATTCTGGAGATCATCAGTCTATTTTTCCGTATCATGTATTTGGAACGATGGGTGCTGATGCTGCCGGTCATCGGTATCGCATCTGCACTTATTTGTGCACTTCTCAGGCGCCCGGCCATGCGGGAGGCGGCGCTGTATCTTGACGAGCAAGGGATGCAGGAGAGGACGGTTACGGCCCTTGAGCTGATAGAGGATCAGAGAAAAGTTGCTGCGCTTCAAAGAAACGATGCAGTATCGCACCTTCGGCACAGCGAAGAAGAAGGGAAACTGAAGTTCCGGCTTTGGTCTGATCCGAAAAAGGCCGCTATCGCTTTCGCAGCGCTTGCCGCCATGATCCTGCTTTTGTTTGTGCCTTCCCCGGCAAGGGAGGCGGCGCAGGAGGCCGAGGAAGCGAAGCTGCTTGCAAAGGAAGAGACCGGCGAGATCGAAAAGGCAGAGGCGGCGCTGGAAAATGCACTGGCACAGGAGGAACTGACGCCGGAGCAAAAACAGGCTATCGAGCAGATGCTAAGCGAACTGAAAAACTCTAAGGCAACCCTTTCGAAAGCGGCAACCCGGGAGGCTGTCAACCGGGAAGCGGAAAAACTGGACTTTAAGTATCAGGATATGAGCAGGCATTTGACACAGTTCACAACAGGGATGCCGCAAAATTCATCATCCCAGGCCCTGCAGGACGCAGCGGACCAGATGGCGCAAAACGGCGGGATGGAAAATCCCGCGGGCCAGGTGGCATCGAATGATCCGTCTTCCGGGAACATGACAAACGGCGAAGCCGGGGGACAGCCGGGAGAGGGACAGGATCCGTCAGGCAGCAGTGATCAAAACGGTGGCGGCGACCAAAATGGCAGCGGTGATCAGAACGACGGCGGAGACCAGAACAGTGGTGGTGACCAGAACAGTGGTGGAGACCAGAATGGCGGCGGAGACCAGAATGGCGGCGGAGACCAGAATGGCGGCGGAGACCAGAATGGAAGCGGCGATCAGAATGGCGGTAATGATCAGAATGGAAGCGGCGATCAGAATGACGGCGGCGATCAGAATGGAAGCGGCGATCAGAGTGGCAACGGCGGCCAGAACGGAAACGGCAATCAGAACGGAAACGGCGGCCAGAACGGAAACGGCGGTCAGAATGGGAACGGAAATCAGAATGGAAATGGCAGCGGCGCAGCCGGTAATGAGGGCGAAGGCAGTGGTCA
>JAEEKC010000067.1 GCA_016282215.1 Lachnospiraceae bacterium | reverse complement strand
GTAATGTCCCTGGCCCACTTATGGCTGTAAAAGTGCCTGAGTACCCAGGGCCATTTTACGAATTCGTCGGTGCAAAGAAGGAAGTATACGACTTTGACCGGGAGCTTGAAGACAAAGGCTGATAAAAGCCCTAAAGGAACCGCATATACCCACATGTCGATCACGTCACAGATAAAGCCGAAGCGGCTGTCGCCGCCCGCGCGAAAAACACCGGCGATCAAACAGGTGTTGACTGCGGTACCCATGACATAGTATGTATTGATGAGCAGCATGAACTGCAGATAGTCAAGCGCCGCATCCGTAAAGGAAGCGTGGGAAAGGGCGAAGGGGCGGAGCGCAAGAACGATCAGTCCGCCGATGGCGCCTGTCAGCACGGCAAGCCGCAGGCAGATATGGCCGGCGCGGACGCCGTTTTCTGTATTTCCGGTCCCGAGGATCTGGCCGACGATGATGCCGGAGGCAGAGCCCACGCCGTAGCAAAGAACAGTGCCCAGCCGCATGACCACATTGACGATGGAATAAGCGGCAACCGCATCGCTGCCCAAATGGCCGATGATCATGGAATAGACGGAAAAAGCAAGTCCCCAGGCAAGATCGTTGCCGATGGCAGGCAGGGACATTTTGATAAAATCCCGTTCCAGCAGTTTATGGCGCTCAAAAATCGTGCGAAGGGTGAACTTCACGCCCGGATTGGTCGCAGATACCGCGATACAACCGAGCATATGCAAAAGACGGCTTAAGGTGGTCGCCAGGGCAACGCCCACGACACCCAGCTTCGGAGCGCCGAACAGACCAAAGATAAAGACCGCATTCAGGCATACGTTGCTGATCAGGGCAAAGGCTTCGAGCGCCGTGCTGACAGCCACTTTTCCGATACAGCGAAGGATCGAGGTATAGACAGCGCTGGCCGCCCAAAATAAAAGACCGGGAGCAATCCATACCAGGTAGCGGGCACCGATCTCGATCAGTGTCTCATCATTTGTATAGATATACATGAGTTTATCCGGGATCGCAATGCACATGGCTGCGCCTAAGATCGCAATGGCAAAGCCGAAACGCAGACCGATCCCTTCGATCTTTTCGATGGTGGAAAGATCCCCTTTTCCATAGTACTGGGCTGCCAGCATGGCAATCCCGGTACCTATGCCGAACAGGAACATGAAAAGAATGCCCACCATGCTGTTTGCCAGGGAAACCGCACTGACGGCATCCTGTCCCACGGTATTGAGCATCAGCACATCCGCGCTATTTACGGAGGCATCCAGGATGTTCTGTAGAATGATGGGAAGCGCCACCACACTGACCTGTTTGTATATCTGTTTATCTGACATGGTTTGTTCCATGATCGATCCCTCTTAATTGATTCGTACTTGTTCGGCTCGGTTTTTTCATACCGGACTTTACACTAGCAATTTATCTTAGGTTTTGTACTATCGCTGTTTCATAGCTGGTCTTATGCCAATCTATCATTCATGCCGTTTTCCGGATTTTTTGTGTCGAGCTTTATGATACCCGGGCTGTAACTGCATTGTTTCATCTTACTTGAAGTTTTCGTAAAAATCAATATGAGTTTTAGGATCCGATACTGAAAGCGGAGACTTTTTTGTTTTGGAAAATTAATTTGGAAGATCCGGTGATTTGTCTACCCATATCCTATATCTTTGTGGTAATATCATACAGGAAAAAAACAATGACAGGAGATCATACGTGAATATACAGATAGTAGAAGATGACCGTTCTCTCAGCGAGGGCGTTGCGATCACACTTGGTGACGGGAATACCTTTCAAAAGGAATATACGATAAAAGATGCGAAGACGGGTTTTCTGAACTATGGTGACGGGCTCAGTCTCATCATCCTGGATCTGAATCTTCCGGATGGCAGCGGCTATGATTATCTGAAGTTTGTCCGCGAGAAAAGTCATGTCCCTGTGCTGATCCTGACGGCAAATGACCTGGAAATGGATGAGGTGACGGGCTTGACGCTGGGAGCGGATGATTTTCTCACAAAACCGTTCAGTCTTGCAGTGCTCAGAGCCAGAGTTGCCGCTTTGATCAGGAGAAGTGAGTTTGCCGGCGAGGCAGCGGGCGGAAATGAGTCCGGCACAAAGTCACTGGTTTATGAACTGGATGATATGACCTTTGATTTTGATCAGCTGATCTTTAAGAAGAACAATGATGAGATCATTTTGAGCGTCAATGAGCAAAGGCTTCTGAAGATCTTTCTGGATAATAAAGGTCGGGTGCTTACCCGGAATCTTTTGATGGACAGGCTCTGGGGAAACGACGGTGAGTTCGTGGATGAAAATGCCCTGTCGGTTACCATCAACCGTCTGCGAAGCAAGATCGACAGCGGCGTGGAGGTGAAGCATATCAGCACGGTGTATGGACAGGGATACAGGTTCGACTGATGAAGGAAGCGTTATGTTCGAAAATAAAACGATAGCCAGACTCGAGGAAATGCTCGATTCTGCTATTGAAGGCAATTTTGTTGAAAGTGAATATGATGAGAGCAGGCTTTCGCGGTTGGAATCCAGATGGAAGGAATTCCTCGGCAGCTCGGTTCTGTCCAATCAGAATCTGGAGGCGGAGAGGCACAGGCTGGAGGAGTTCATATCTGATATATCCCATCAGACAAAGACGCCCATGACCAACATTAAGATGTACACGGAACTTCTGAAGGAAGAAGCGGCCCGCGGCGAGAAGGCGTCCATTGAGAAGATCGGCAGCTATGCGGCCATGATAGATCGACAGAACGTCCGGCTGGAGTTTCTGATCGATTCCCTCACTAAGCTGTCACGTCTGGAAAACGGAACGCTGGCGGTCGTGCCGAAAGAAGAGCAGGTTGATAAACTGATCGCGACATCCATATCTGCGATCGAGTCCAAGGCGAAGCTGAAGCATATAACGATCACGCATAAGAAGGATGAAACCCTGAAGGCGTTGTTTGACCTGAAGTGGACAAATGAGGCGCTGATCAATATTCTCGACAATGCGGTAAAGTATACGCCTGAAAATGGGGCGATCGAGGTCTTTGTGGAGCAGTTCGAGATGTATCAGGCAATCCATGTGATCGATAACGGTCCCGGAATCAGTGAGGAAGATACAGCCAGGATCTTCGGAAGGTTCTTTCGCGGGAGCGAGGTGCAGCAGGAGGAAGGCGTTGGGATAGGACTTTATCTGACCAGGGAGATTGTAGCCAAAGAAGACGGCTATATCAAAGTCGTTCCGAATAATAAAAGGGAAGGCGGAGAGTTGATCGTCTATCTGAGAAGATGAGAACTTAAGTCAGCATATATCGGACCGGGATTGCTTGTGAAGATTTAGAATAATACAAGTAACAATACTCTTAAGTGCAGCGGGATAAGACCCTGCTGCACTTTTTTGATTCTTGTAAACCCGAATTCTTTTGAACTTAGATTCTTGTATATTCGAATTCTTTTGAACTTGAATTCTTTCAAAGGTGAAAGATTTCGGAAATATTCTGGTAAGAGTCTTGTGTTAATCTGATTTCAGAGTAAAACAAAAACAAACAAACATTCAATTCGGAGGCATGAAAAATGAGTATTCTGGTAGCAGAAAATCTGACAAAACATTATGGACAGGATGACACGCTTGTGAAGGCGCTTGACGGTGTTTCCCTTACCGTAGAGCGGGGCGAGTTTGTAAGTATCATAGGGACCAGCGGAAGTGGAAAGTCAACACTGCTTCACATGCTGGGCGGCCTGGATACGCCGACTTCGGGAACCGTGATCATCGATGATAAAGATATATCGAAACTGAAGGGTGATGAGCTTTGCATCTTCAGACGCAGGAAGATCGGATTTATCTTCCAGAGTTTCAACCTGGTTCCTTCGATCAGCGTCTATGACAACATCATCCTTCCAATCCAGCTGGACGGCAAGCAGGTAGACAAAGATTTCGTGACAAACGTGATCGAAACCCTCGGGATTCAGTCAAAGCTGAAGGTACTTCCTTCCAAACTTTCGGGAGGACAGCAGCAGAGAGTTGCCATCGCAAGGGCCCTTGCTTCCAAACCGGCGATCATCCTGGCGGATGAGCCGACGGGAAACCTGGACAGCAAGACCAGTCAGGACGTGCTGGGACTTTTGAAAACAACCGGAAAAAAATACAATCAGACGATTGTGATGATCACACATAATGATGAGATCGCACAGATGGCGGACCGGACGATTCGGATCGAAGACGGACATATCGTGTGAATAAAACAAGTGCATTGTAAACTTCGATATGAAAAAGCGATAGCTACTATAAATCATAGATAGGAAAGTTAAATAATTCGGTATGAGAAAATGTGGCCGATGAATTATTAAACAAATTACTGAAAAATAAAAGGAAAACAACAATGAATAAAGTTAACAGCAAAAAAGCAATCAATAATCTGGCCCTTTCCAGTATCAAAACCAATATGAAGAAGTATCTGGTGCTGGTGGCATCCGTGATACTCACAACCCTTCTGTTCTCGTCTCTTTTCACAGTCGGCGGAAGCATGCTGAAAGAAGTTCAGCTGGCAACCATGAGGCAGGTGGGAGGCTCCTTCCATTCTGGATTTAAATATCTTTGTCAATCAGAGTATGATCAGATCAAGGATGATCCGAAGCTGAAGGACATCACTTATCGGATCATTGTTGGAATATCGGATGATGAGAAACTGGTCAAGCAGCGTACGGAGTTTTGCTATTACGAGCCGGAGGATGCAAAGGGATCATTTTGCTACCCTGAGGTGGGAAAAATGCCGGAGGCAGAAAACGAGATCGTCTTAAGCGACCTGTCGCTGAAGGCTCTCGGCGTCCCGGAGGAAATCGGTGCAAAGCTCTCTATCGATATGGCGATCGCCGGCGAGACCAAAACTTATGATTTCGTTCTTTCGGGATATTACAGGGGAGATCCGATCTCCATGTCGCAGATGGGACTGGTATCCAAAGCGTTCCAGGAAAAGTATGCGCCGACGAAGCAGGTTCCCTTACCTGAGACTGAATATAATGATTATGCAGGCTGGATCTCAGCAGATTTCAACTTCAGCAATTCATTGAATATTGAGGGAAAGACGATTGCCCTGATCGCAAGAAGCGGCATCAG
>JAEEKC010000066.1 GCA_016282215.1 Lachnospiraceae bacterium | reverse complement strand
GTGACGGTCTCTACCTGTGGGCTGGTGGATCAGATCAAACAGCTGGCAAAGGAAAAACTGCAGATCACTCTGGCCATCTCCCTGCATGCGGCTTTTGATGAAAAAAGAAAGCAGATCATGCCCATTGCCTATAAGTACAGCGTGGATGAGCTGGTGGAAGCAGCGGCATATTATGCAGAAAAGACCGGCAGAAGGGTGACCTTTGAATACAGCCTGATCGAAGGGAATAACGATACGGATGAAGATATCGCCGCACTGACGCATCTTGCAAAGCGCGCAGGCGCTCATGTGAACCTGATCCCCGTCAATCCGGTGACTGAAACCGGTTTTCGGGCGCCAAAAGCCGCATTTTTGGATGTATTCAAAAATAAACTTGAAAAAAATCATATAAATGTTACTATTAGAAGGAGTATGGGTCGAGATATTGACGGCGCATGCGGACAATTAAGAAGGAAATATCTGAGGTAGAAACCGTTGAAGTCATATTCCGTCACCGATATCGGTCGAAGGAGACAATTAAATCAGGATTATGTATTTTCATCCTCAAACCCTGTGGGAAATATGCCCAACCTGTTCATCGTGGCAGATGGCATGGGCGGACACAGGGCCGGTGATTATGCATCCCGCGTTACCGTGGAGACCATCGAGAACGAGATCAAGAACTCTTTTGAGAAAAATCCGTCGATCATTATCAAGAAAGCCATCCAGAAGGCAAATCTTGAGATCCGGCGGCAGGCAGCTCTTGATCCGAACCTGGCAGGCATGGGAACGACGGTGGTGGTTGCGACGGTGATCGGGCGATACCTGCAGGTAGCAAATGTGGGGGACTCCAGGCTTTATGTGGCAAACAGCCAGGAGATCCGGCAAATAACAAGGGATCATTCTCTCGTGGAGGAAATGATCCGGCTTGGGGGCTTGAAACGGGAGGAAGCCAGACTTCATCCCGATAAAAATATCATTACCAGGGCGATCGGAGCCATGGAGACCGTGGATGTTGACTTTTTTACAGTAGAACTCAATCCCACGGATAAGATCCTGATGTGCTCGGACGGTCTGACCAACATGGTGGATGATGGACAGATCTTAAAAATCTTAAATCAGTTTCCGGAAGACAAAACATTAGTAGAAACGGCGCACGCATTGATCGATGCAGCTAACGAAAACGGCGGTAAGGATAATATCGGCGTTGTTTTGGTGCGTCCATATGAAGATGAGGTGAAGGGATGATCACAGTAGGAACCATTATCGGGGAACGGTATGAAATCTTAGAGAAGATCGGTACCGGCGGCATGAGCGATGTTTACAAGGCAAAAGATTCCAAGTTAAACCGCTATGTTGCTGTCAAGGTCTTAAAGAGCGAGTTTTCCGAGAATACGAATTTCGTATCCAAATTCCGCGTGGAGGCGCAGGCGGCAGCCAGGCTGACACATCCGAACATCGTAAATGTCTATGATGTCGGCGAGGAGGGGGACACTCATTATATTGTCATGGAACTCGTAGAGGGCATTACCCTCAAGAATTATATTGAGAAAAAAGCGCGCCTTTCTGTCAAAGAAGCCATCAGCATTGCGATCCAGGTTTCCATGGGGATCGAAGCGGCGCATAACAACCATATCATCCACAGGGATATCAAGCCGCAGAATATCATGATCTCCAAGGAGGGTAAGGTAAAGATCGCCGATTTCGGTATCGCCAAAGCGGCTACCAGCAATACCATTACTTCCAATGTGATGGGCAGCGTGCATTATACCTCGCCGGAGCAGGCAAGGGGCGGTTTTTCCGATGAGAGAAGTGATATCTATTCCCTCGGCTGTACCATGTATGAGATGCTGACCGGCCGTGTTCCTTTTGACGGTGAGACGACGGTTGCCATCGCGATCAAGCATATTCAGGACGATATGCCTTCGCCCCGTGATTTCGTATCGGAGATTCCGGTTTGCGTGGAGCAGATCATTTTTAAATGTACACAGAAAAGTCCGGACCGCAGATATCAGTCCATGAGCGAACTGATCGTGGACCTGAAAAAGTCCCTGATCTCACCGGAAGAGAATTTTGTAAAGATCATTGATGCGGATACCGGCGGCGCTACGAAAGCCATCACCGAAGAGGATCTTGAGAAGATCAAGAGACAGACGGGCAATATCTATCTTGGCAAGGTTTTGGAAGATGATTCCGCCTCCCGTGATGATGACATGTATCCGGAGGAGGAGCCCGCCTATGAGGAAGACGGCGATGATGAAGACTATGAAACAGATCGCCGCAGAGTTTATGCTGCAGAAGAGATCGACGCAGAGGAAGAAGAATTAGAAGAAGAGCCGGAAGATGAATTAGAAGAACCCGAAGAGGAAGAAGTAGAAGAAGAATTAGAAGAAGAGGAAGAATACGAAGACGAGGATGAAGAGGAGCAGCTTCGTCGCCGACGTGAGGCACAGCGTCGCCGCCGTCAGGCTGAGCAGCAAAAACGCGCTGCTGAGCAGCAAAGACGCCTGGATGAACAGAAACGTCGTCAGGAACTGGCGAGAAGAAGGGAAGCGGGACAGCGTAAGAAACAACAGCAGGTGCAGAAAAAGCGCAAAAAGAGCGTGGATGAGTTTGATGCCGCTGATGAGCGCATGGAAAAGATCACGACGGTACTGGCCATTGTGGCAGCTGTGATCATCGGTATCTTAGCGCTTGTGATCGTTGGTCATATGATGGGTATCTTCGGTAAGAAAAACACGGGCAGTGAGATTGAGACCGTGAAGATCGATAATGAAGATACAACCATGCAGGATGATACTGCTTCGCAGGAAGATGATCAGTCCATCAAACTGCCGGAGGGCAGCGTGACCATGATCAACGTGGTCGGCATGGAGCTGGATAAGGCAAAGCAGGAGCTGGCAGCCATTGAGCTCGGTACCAAGGTGACAGAAGAGCCTTCCGAACTGTATGAGGCAGGTGTTGTTACCGCCCAGGATATTCCCGAGGGCGCCAATATCAATAAAAATTCCACCATCAATCTTGTGGTATCTTCCGGCCTGAATAAAGAGGAAGAAGAGGAAGACAAGGTTGAGGTTGTGGATGTGAAGGGCAAGAGCGAGTCAGATGCCAAAAAAGCGCTGACAGACGCAGGATTTACCGTAGATGTATCCACAGAGTATTCCGATACGGTTGAAAAAGGAAATGTCATTTCCCAGACGCCTGCCGGAGGTGAAAAAGCCGAAAAAGGTTCTGCTGTGAAGCTGGTTGTCAGCAACGGCAAGAAGGAAGAAATGGTAAAAGTACCGGATCTGCGCGGCATGACGGAAACGGCAGCCAAGGATAAGCTCAATTCGTTGGGGCTGAAGACCGGAACGGTTTCCGAAGCTTACAGCGATACCGTAACGGCCGGCTGTGTCATTTCCCAGACATCGAATCCCGATTCGGAGGTGGCAAAGGGCAGTTCCGTCGGCTTCCAGCTTTCCGCAGGACCGGAAAAGAAATCTTATAAGTTTGTGACTACGCTGAATGCACCGACAGGATATACGGGCGGAAATGTTACCGTTACGATCACCGGCTCTGACGGATCAGTCAGAAGCTTTACGACCGCTTCGTTCCCGTGTGCAGTGAATGAAACAGGATTTACGACAGACAGCGGTACCGTAACTTATACTTACTCGGCGCAGACGGCGGAAACCGTTATTGATCCCGAAACCGGGGAGCAGCATGAAGAACAGGGCGAACAGACCGTTACTTCCAATCCGGTGGCTGTTACCTTTACGCCGGAATGATGACTGTTTTTCACGGCGATTTGATAGTCGAATTGGTTGTTTGAACAAAGATTGAAGATTTTTTACAGATACCTTTGGATGGGTCGTGAATGGAAGGATTGACAGGACGGATCATTCGCGGGATCGGCGGATTCTATTATGTGAAAACGGAAGACGGACAGGAGTTTTCCTGTAAAGCCAGGGGCATTTTCCGCAAAGACGGAACGAAGCCCATGGTAGGAGATTTCTGCCGGATTGCAGAGGTTGAAGAAAGCGATCCGGATCCGGATGCGCTTCCCGTAGGAAATGTGCTGGAGATCCTGCCGAGAAAGAATGAGCTTTTGCGGCCGGCGGTGGCAAATGTGGATCAGGTACTGGTGGTATTTGCCCTAT
>JAEEKC010000065.1 GCA_016282215.1 Lachnospiraceae bacterium | reverse complement strand
TAACCGCTCACTTCTTCCTCTGTCACGCAGACGGGGGTCTTTGGAACCGGCAATTCATGGACCCGGATCTTCCTGCCTTTCGCATCTGTCTGATCCTGCAGCGCTTCCAGGCAGGCGCGGGACATGGCATACTGAGGATCGGTTTCATCCTCACAGGTGGCCAGTACCACTTCACCCGGTCTGACAAAGGCACAGATATTATCGATATGGCCATCCGTCTCGTCATTGAAGATGCCGCATGGCAGCCAAATCACCTTTTTGCAGTTTACATAATCTTTCAACCTCTGCTCGATCTCCGACCTGTCCATAGACGGGTTTCTGCCGGGTCCGAGGAGACAGCTTTCCGTCACCAGAAGCGTTCCTTCGCCATCCGTATGGATCGCGCCGCCTTCCAGCACGAAAGGCCAGGCGTCATAGCATTCCAGGCCCAGCTCTTCGCAGATCCGCTCCGCTGCCATATCATCATTCACGTAATCCGTATATAATCCGTTCACACTGCCGCCCCAGGCATTAAACTGCCAGCTGACACCACGGATCACGCCGCCGCGACGCACAAAGGTAGGTGCCATATCTCTCGCCCAGGCATCATCCGTCTCGATCTCCAGCACACGGATATTGGCGTCATCAGCAAAATGCTCCGACACCTTTTTATAATTTTCCTGTCCTGCCAGCATGTAGACCTTCTCACCCGTGGCAATGAACCTGGCAATCTCGGAGAACACCTCCTGCGCAGCCATTGCGCCATTACGCCATGAGCCGGGTCTTACCGGCCAGATCATCACCGTCGCCTGGTGCTTTTCCCATTCCGCCGGCATGGTAAAGCCGTCCTTTGCGGGTATTGTCTGCAATAATTTCATGTTTGCCCCTTTTTTGAATTCTAAATCGATATCAGAACTAAGATAACCGTCCCTTGAAATCTTCGTAAGAAAATTCCCTTATCAGTTCGCACTCGCCGTCCTCGTGCATGAGGTAGATGGACGGCAGCGGCATTCCGTTAAAGGTATTGTTCTTGACCATGGAGTAGATCGCCATATCTTCGAAAACCAGCCTGTCGCCGATCTTCGGCATCGTCTCAAAACGGTAATCCCCGATGATATCTCCTGCCAGGCAGGTTCTTGATGCCAGACGGCAAACTATACCGGTGCTTTGTTTCTCCTCTGCCAAAACAGGCTCTGCACCCCGAAGAGGCGGCGTATAAGGCATCTCGATCACGTCCGGCATATGGCAGGCAGCGGAGGCATCCAGGATCAGGATCGGCATACCGTTATGCACAATATCCATGACCGTGGTCACCAGATAACCTGCGTTCAGGGCGATCGCCTCCCCCGGTTCTAAGTAAACCTCAACGTTATACTTTTCCTTTACCTCACGGATCAGCCGGATGAGCAGCACCCTGTCATAATCCTCTCTGGTGATATGATGTCCGCCCCCTAAATTCAGCCATTTGATCTGGGGAAGCCGCAGGATGTCATCGAATTTCCCGCAAAACGCCTTCAGCGTTGTTTCCAGCGCATCCGCGTTCTGTTCGCAGAGAGTATGGATATGCAGGCCTTCGACGCCGAAAAGGAGATCATCATATGTCGCCTCACCCAGCATAGCCCGTGTCACGCCAAGCCTTGAAAAAGGCGCGCAGGGATCATAGATCCCATGCTCCTGGGTCGAGCACTCCGGATTGATGCGAAGTCCTATGGAAACGCCGTTTTCCATGCAGATCTGTCTGCGCATATTTAATTGACTTACGGAATTCAAACTGATATGATCGCAGATTTTTACCAGCTCGGCCATTTCTTCTTCAGAATAAGCAGGGGAAAACACATGGTTTTCCCCTTTCATCTCTTCCTGTCCGAGTCTTGCCTCATAAAGTCCGCTGGCCGTTGCCCCCGATAAATACCGCCGGATCAGCGGATAGGTAGCAAAAGCGGAATATGCTTTTTGCGCCAGCAAAATTTTGCAGCCGGCTTTCCCGGCAACCTCATGTAAGATCTTACAATTATCCTCAAGTTTTCCCTCATCGATCACATAAGATGGGGTGGGAATCTTTTGCATGTCCATACTTCGTGAATTTATCATTCGTTTTTCGGCTCCTAATTTTCATATCGGGCTTTCCACTTCCTTACCCTACGGTACCAGCACCGGATTCTCATCCACCTTCCAGGGAAGTCCCCACTTATTCAATGCTTCCATATAAAGATCGGGATCAAACTCATCCGTGGTAAAGACGCCCGGCTTTTTCCACTGCCCGGTAACGACCAGCATGGCGCCGATCATAGCAGGCACGCCTGTTGTATAGGAGATTGCCTGGCTTCCCACTTCTTTATAGCATTCCTGATGATCACATACATTGTAAATATACAGGCTCTTTTCTTTTCCGTCCTTGACGCCGGTAAAAATACATCCGATATTTGTTTTTCCCACGGTTCTGGGTCCCAGTGACGCAGGATCCGGCAGCAGCGCTTTTAAGAACTGGATCGGAACGATCTTCTGTCCCTGGAAATCCACCGGTGTCGTGCTGAGCATTCCCACATTTTCCAGGCATGACATATGCGTCAGATAGCTCTGCCCGAATGTCATGAAGAAACGGATCCGTTTCACTTCCGGCATGTTTCTGCCGAGCGCCTCGATCTCCTCGTGGTGCAGCAGATACATATCCTTCATGCCGACACCTTCAAAATCATATTCCCGTTTGATGCTCATGGCCGGGATCTCTACCCACTTGCCGTCTTCCATATAAGAACCGGGAGCGGACACCTCACGGAGGTTGATCTCCGGATTAAAATTGGTAGCGAAGGGATATCCATGATCCCCGCCGTTGCAGTCCAAAATATCGATGGTATCGATCCTGTCGAAATAGTGTTTCTTTGCATAAGCCGCAAAGACGCTTGTCACGCCGGGATCAAAACCGGTTCCGAGCAATGCTGTAAGACCGGCTTCTTTGAACCTGTCCTGATAATCCCACTGCCAGGAATAATCAAAGTAGGCGGAAAAGCCAAGTTCTTTGCATCGCGCTTCATATCGTTTTCTCCAGATCGGATCATCTGTATCCTCAGGCTCAAAATTGGCCGTATCGATATAATCCACGCCGGCTGCCAGGCAGGCATCCATAATGGAAAGATCCTGATAAGGGAGCGCCAAATTGAGCACAGCGTCCGGCTGATATTTTCGGATCAGCGCTTCGACCTGCGACGCGTCATCCGCATCCACACTCTCGGTCATGATCTTCGTTTTTGACAGTTTTGTCAGCTTCTCGGCAAGACTGTCACATTTGCTTTTTGTCCTGCTGGCCAGGATCAGTTCATCAAAAACTTCGCTGTTCTGACAACATTTGTGAATTGCCACACTTGCGACTCCGCCGCATCCGATCACCATCAATCTGCTCATGTCTGCTTCGCCTCCGTTTCTGCTGTTATTTATATTTTTTCAATTCTATTCCGCCCGCTTTCGCGATAATCAAATCTTGATTATATTATCGCACAAACCCTTGTATTGTACGGCATCTCAGTCGTCCTGTTGCCCTTTTTTCTTCCTTCCCTCTTCCTCTTCGAGAAGGTCCTCCACATACTTCGGAAGCATGAAAGCACCGTAATGCAGATTCGTTGTATAATACCAGGTTTTTAATCCCCTCTTCTTCCAGCGCTCCGCATCAAAGTCATGAAGCGGGTGATATTTTTTCGATGCAAAACCGAACATCCAAAGTCCTGCCGGGCAGGTCGGAATGCTGGCCTGATACACCCTGCTGATGGGAAAACTGCGATATACTTTTCTGTGCATCTTCCGGAAACTGATCTCATCTTCATCATAGAAAGGGGAACCATGCTGGTATACCATGATGCCGTCTTCGTGGAGCGCACGGTTGCAATTTCCGTAAAACTCTTTTGTAAACAACCCTTCCGCATGTCCGGAAGGATCCGTGGAATCGTTGATGATCAGATCGTATTTATCCACGCATCTGCGAAGAAAACGCAGACCGTCCTGATTGATGATGGATACCCTCGGATCGTCGAAGCCCTTAGACGTCTCCGGGAAAAACTCCTTGCTGACCTGAATAAACATCTCATCAGGCTCCACCACATCGATCCTTTCGATCTCCGGATAATCGATGCAGCATCTGGCAACGCCGCCGTCACCGCCGCCGATGATCAGTACGTCCTTCACATGGGGATGCACTGCCATGGGCACATGAACCACCATTTCATTATATACAAATTCATCTGCTTCCGAAAAAATGATCTCACCGTCGAGAACGATCATCTTGCCGAATTCCTGAGACTGAAATACATCAATCCGCTGATAATCACTTTTCCCCGAAAAAAGCTGACGGTCCACCCTCACACTCGTCTTCACATTGTCGGTGTCCATCTGCGAAAACCAAATATCCATTCCAAGCTTGTTATCCTGTGCCATTGCACATATCCCCCGTGTTTTTCTATTTTACTTTGTCACCCTTTTATCACGCAGAGCCTGTCCGCGTCCGGATCCAGCGTTCCCTGAAGCGAACACCCTTTTTCCTTTGCATACAAAATATATTCCACAATTTCCTGCGTCACCAGTTCTCCGGGTGTCAGGATCGGAATTCCCGGCGGATAGCACATGACCATCTCTCCGCTGATCCGTCCGGCTGCCTCTTCCACCGGAATCTGTTCCTTCGGGCTGTAAAATGCCTCTCTGGGACTCTTTTCCATATCCGGCTGAATGAAATCGTTCATGCGGATGGGCTCGGAATCTTTCGCGTAATTGCACCTGATGTCTTCTAACGCACCCACCAGCCGCTCGATATCCTGCTGCCTGTCTCCGATGGAAATGTAGGCCAGCATATTGCCGATATCGCCGAATTCGATCTGGATATCATATTCATCCCGCAGCAGATCATATACCTCTATGCCGGTCAGGCCTGTATCACCGGTATATACCGATAATTTAGTCACATCATAATCAAATACATGTTTCCCGTCAATCAGTTCCTTGCCGTAAGCATAAAAACCGCCGATCTCATTGATCTCATCCCTGGCATACTGCGCCATCCGCACGACCTTCTCAAAACTCTCCTTACCGCGCAGCGCCAGATTTCTTCTGGAAATATCCAGACTGGACAACAGCAGATAAGACGCACTTGTCGTCTGGGACAGATTGATGACCTGTCTGACATATTCCGGATCCATATCCTGTCCACAGAGCAAAATAGAACTCTGGGTTAAGGAACCGCCGGATTTGTGCATGGAAACCGCTGTCAGGTCAGCTCCTGCGGCAATACCGCTGACGGGCAGATCCTCTCCGAAATACAGATGGGTTCCGTGGGCTTCATCCACCAGCACACGCATTCCGTGCTCATGGGCGATCTGCGTGATCCGCGCAAGATCGGAGCAAATTCCATAATAAGTCGGATTATTCAAAAAAACTGCCGTCGCATCCGGATGCTCTTCCACCGTCTTTTCAAAAGCCTCCGGATCCATACCGAGGGCGATGCCGATCCGCTCTTCCACCTTGACCGGAACGTAAACCGGGATCCCGCCACCGAGCACCAGCGCATTGATCACACTTTTATGAACATTGCGCGGGAGAATGATCTTTTCCCCTGCTTTGCATACCGCCAGGATCATAGCCTGCACACTGCTTGTTGTACCGTTGACCATCAAAAATGCATGCGCCGCACCAAAGGCATCCGCTGCCAGTTCCTCCGCCCTGCGGATGACCGATGTCGGGTGACCGAGATTATCCAGCGGTTTCATAGAATTGACATCCAGACTCAGACATCTTTCGCCAAGCAGTTCCACCAGCTCCGGATTTCCTCTTCCGCGTTTATGACCCGGCACATCAAAAGGAACCACCCGCTGCCTGCGGAAGGCCTCAAGCGCTTCATATACCGGTGCGGAATATTGTTCGATCAGGTTCATGAAAGGCTCCTTTGGATTATTGATTTACGATTTAATTTTCGTTCATCTTCGCTAATTTCGCGGTCTGATCAGCTGCGATACAGGCATCAATGATCTCCTGCAGATCACCGTTCAATACCTTATCGAGTTTATATAACGTCAGGTTGATCCGGTGATCCGTCACCCTTCCCTGAGGGAAATTATAGGTACGGATCTTCTCGGAACGGTCACCTGTTCC
>JAEEKC010000012.1 GCA_016282215.1 Lachnospiraceae bacterium | reverse complement strand
TTCCGGGCGCCCCTGCATCCCAGGTATCAAACAGCATTCCCACAGCCGGTGAAAAACCGCACTCCGGCAATGTATAGTCCTTTCCGGTCGTGACGATCACATCGTCCATGCTGCCGATGCCGCCGCCTGCCGCAAAAGTGATCACACTCTTCTTTTCCGTCCATTTCGCATAGATGGCCTGATCTCTGTTGTAACTGATGTCTGCAGTGATCCTGCCGGCATCTGAATAATCCGTCGATGAATACCAGCCAGCGAAATCATAACCGTCCCGGGACGGTACCGGCAGGGTGATCCTTCCTGTCACGGGATCCACCTGCGCCGATGCCGGCGAAACGGTTCCTCCGCAGGCATCAAAATATACCAGCGGATAGGCTCTGTTTTCCGCAATCGTCAGCGTAACCGCCATCTGTGCATAAGCGGGATCTGCACCCTGTGTTGCATACTGATATAAAACGCTCTCTGTATTAGCCGGTAATGTAAATCCTGCCGAGTTTCTATTGCTGTTTGCAATAACGGTTCCGCTGCCCACATCGGTAATCTTAGACGTATCGACCTTGCTGTCCATCAGAGAAAAATCGACAAACCAGTCCAGTGCTGTCACGGTTCGTGTCTGATTCGCATAATATACATAAAACTTACTTAACTTCGTCTGATTACTTAAATCCAGGCAAAGCAGGTGATTATCATTGCAATACAGCTGTTCCAAAAGCGCATTGCCGCGCAGGTCCAGGCTTTCCAGGCCGCAGTGATCACATTCCAGCGATTTCAGTTTCCCATTATGGCTTAAGTCGATATTACTGATAGGGCAATACCGGATCTCCAATGATTCCAGTTCTGTATTATTTGACAGATCCAGCTGCGTAACAGCCGTCTGTTCAGATCCTGCGTTCGTTCCAACGCAAAGCTGTTGAAGTGCTGTATTATCCTTCAGCGAAAGCGTCTTTAAGTTCGTACACCCATAGCACTTCAGGGTGATCAGTTTCGAAAGCCCCTTTGTATTCAGGCTCGAAATGCCGGTTTTGCAGCACTCTGCATATTTTAAATTGGGGCAGGAACTAAGATCAAGGCTTTCCAGCGACGTACAGCCATTACAGTAAAGAGCCGTCATCGAAGTCTGTCCAATCAGTTGCAATGATTTTAATGCAGGACAATTTCTGCAATATAATTCATTTACTTTTGCCTTTTCGTCTATGCTGATGCTTTTCAGCGCTGTATCGCCATCTGCGTCAACCCTTTTTACGACTGCATTTCCCGCCAGATTGAGCATTGTAAATTCTTCACAATAAGATATATCTAATTCACTGAGAGTAACATTTCCAACCCTGACGCCGGCAAGCTTCGGGCAATGCGAACAGTAAACATACGCGTCATTCATGATGTTCTCATCATTTAATAAAAGCGCTTCTATTTTCGAATCGGTCACATCCAGTTTTCCCGGCTTGCCGGGATATTTCAGGGATGAGGCATTGATCCCGTTACAGCGCAATACATACTTCTCTGCGCCGATCCAGCAATCAGACAGATCCAGCCCGCCTGCTTCACCGGCGGCCGTGGCACCGAGATTGGTATGGCTGAAATCCAGTTCTTTCACTGTCGGTTTTGCCGCTCCCGGTTTGATCTCGCCAAGTGAAGTACAGTCCTGACAGTCGATCAGCGTAATCACGCCGCTTCCTGCAGGAAGCGTCAATGATTTGAGATTGGGATTGCCGCTCAGATCCAATTTGCTCTGATCTCCGAAAACCGGGGAACAATCACTGCTCTGCAAGTCAAACGTACCTTTGCCGGCAGCATAGTCATTACCGATATCACACTTGGAAAGATTTACCGTAGACTTGGAACCCATCACGGATTCTTTCGCTTGAAAAACACACAAGTTTTTACAATTTGACAGATCGATCAACCCCTCAGAATCCAGATTCGAATAATTCATGTAGAATGCATTCATTTTTTCATTGCCGGAGCAATGAAAATTTCTGATCCTGTCAACGCCGCTGGCATAAACAGTCTGCAGTTTCGCGCAGTTCTCGGCATATACATTCCCCAAAGACTGCGCGCCGGTCAATTCCAGCTTCTCGAGAGAGGAACAATTCTCGACTTCGAGAGAAACGATCCTTGCATCGGCGGCGGTTTTCACCTTCTCTATCTTCGCGGAACCCGTCAGGTTTACATATGCGAGTTTCGGGTTTTTTTCAAACGAAACCGTATAGGTCAGTTTTGATTCGGGATATGCAAAATAGTAAAGCTGTTTCAGGGATTTTAAATTGCACCTCTCCTCATCATACAGATTCGTAAAAACTCCACCCGATAACGTCAGTTTCCTGGTCACGGAAGGAAAATCAAGCTCACCGGTGCAGGCCATATTCGAAATATTGATACTCCAAAGCTTCAGATTATTTTGCAGATACAAAGACTTCACATTTGAATTATTCCCAAGATCGACATCAAGCTCACGCAGATTTGGGAAATACTGAATACCGGACAAGCCGCTCGTACCGAAATGCGTACTGTATCCCTGCAGGGTATCCGGCAGGTACAGGCTCGTCACCGAAAGTGCCGTTTCCCTATCCAGTTTTCCATTCGCGCTGGCCAGGTATCCATTCTTAACCAGAATGTTCCGAAAATGCTGATCCGGAATCGCATCTGCTGCATTGACCGATGTAAATGTCGGTCCCATGTTTGTCCACGGGTCTGAATGAACGCTTATGATCTCAGGCGAAATAAAAGTATTTGCATTGCCCGGATCCTGGCTCCACTCATCTCCTCTGTCATACCCATTGAAAAAATCTCCGGTTTCATCTACGATCAGGTGCATGCCCTTATCAATCGTATTACCCGCTCCGGGATCGATAAACGCTACATACCTGTATTTCGTAAGCATTTGAAAGGGTTCTCCGTTTTGCACTTTTACCCAGGTACTGTTATCCGGATCCCATCTCTGATAGCCGCTCCAGATCTTCTCCTGTGTAAACCCACTCTCTTTAAACGAAAATTCCGGCATTTTGCTCGTATCATAATATGTCCCGTAAGGGATCTCTACCAGCGCCCCACCGGTCATGGTAGCGCGCACAACATCATTGCTGCCATAATTATATGCAGCAGCTTCTTCCCTCAGTCCCAGATCCGCCTGCAGATTTACGGGCAGACATAACGCCGCTGCCGCCAAAAGCGGTAATGCTGCGGTTTTCAGCAGTTTCTTCAAAATGCTCTTATTTCCCATATTGCCCCTCCTAAATACTTCATCCATTCACAGACTGCAGTTACTGATACATACGATTTACCGTTACTCTGCTTCGACGCTCACGCCGGTGCTTATCCGCCTTCCATCCACATCGTTTTCGCGTACAGTCTAAAGGCTACTCTTCCCTGTGGTCAAATACACGCTGCGTCTTCTTCTCCGAACGGGGCAGTGTTCCGAGGGGAACCACCGTCACGCGCGGCGTTACATTCATCTTGGACTTGAAGGCTTCGCGGATCTTCAGTCCTGTCTCTTCAAAGTTCACTCTGCCCTCAGCCTCAACCGTGATCAGGATCACATCTTTATTGATCTCATCATCATGGGCAATGTTGATATTATACTCACTCTATACGCCGTCGATCTGTCCGAGCAGCTCTTCCACCTGGCTCGGGAACATATTCACGCCGTGTACCTTGAACATGTCATCGCTTCTACCGCGGATGATGTCCAGTCTCGGATGTTTCGATCCGCAGGGGCATTCGCCGGGGATGATGCGTGACAGGTCATGAGTACGGAACCGGATCAGCGGCGCGCCCTCTTTGACAAGCGTCGTGATCACGATCTCGCCTTCCTCGCCGTCTTCCACGGTTTTGCCGGTAACCGGATCGATGATCTCGATATAGAGATAATCATCCCAGTAATGCATGCCCGTCTGCTTGTCGCAGTTGACGCCGATGCCCGGACCGTAGATCTCAGTCAGTCCGTAAATATCATACAGTTCGATGCCGAGTTTGTCATGGATATATTCTCTCTTCTTTTCGCTCCAGCGCTCCGAACCGATGACGCCCTTGGTCAGATAGATGTCATCCTTCATGCCTCTTTTTTCGATCTCCTCTGCGAGAAGAAGTGCGTAAGACGAGGTTGCGCAAAGCACCGTGGATTTCAGGTCCACCATCATCTGCAGCTGCTTTTCGGTATTGCCCGGACCCATGGGAATTGCCATGGCACCGAGCTTTTCGCAGCCTGCCTGGAAACCGATCCCTGCCGTCCAAAGCCCATAACCCGGCGTGATATGGATCCTGTCCTTTTTGGTGATCCCCGCCATCTCATAGCATCTGGCAAACATCACCGCCCAGTCATCCACATCCTTTGCGGTATAAGGGATGATCACCGGTTTTCCCGTTGTACCCGATGATGAATGGATCCTGACCACCTCTTCATCCGGAACCGCCTGAATTCCAAGGGGATAAGCATTTCTCAGATCCGCCTTGCTGGAAAACGGAAGGTTTTCAAAATCCTCCTGGGAACTGACGCCGTCGATCCCGGCCTCTTTGTAAAGTTTGCCGTAATAGTTATCACATGCTAACAATCGTTTGATCTGCGCATCCACCTGTTTCAGCTGTGTTTCATTGAGTTTCATTTTCATCCTCCTCATAACTAATTATCAGTTTATAGACTCCGTATTCTCATATCGGGCTTTACACTCATAATAAAATCCAACTATTCCTTCCCTTCCCCGACTTCGTATCCCCGTAAAAATGCCCGGATATTGGCATCCTTGAATTTGGGCGGTACGCGTTTTTCGATCTCGCTGACCAGCGTCTCTTTTCGGATATCAAGCTTCCCTGAACCTGCCGCTACGCCGAGCAGCAGGATATTCAAAAACTTCACGGAGCCGAGCATCTCGCACTCCTTTTGCCCGTCCGCAAAAATGCACTCTGCATGCGCTGCCAGGTACTCGGTCTCTTTTTTCCCGTCATATCCGCTGTCTGAGAGCGCCGCCGTCACCGGCTGAATTGCCGTGGTATTGACGACTGCTATCCCGTCAGCGGAGAGATATCCGATATTTCGCAGCACCTCCGCCGGCTCAAAACCAATGATCACATCCGCCTTACCCTTAGGGATCATGGGCGAGTATGCCTGATCGCCGATCCGTACGTGACTGGTGACAGGACCGCCCCTTTGCGCCATGCCGATGGTCTCCGCCGAATGGACCGTATTTCCTTCTGCCATTGCTGCGGCTGCGATGATCCTCGATGCCAGCACCGTGCCCTGGCCGCCGACGCCGCAGATCAGTATGTCTTTATTCATTGCCGTCACCTCCGATCGCGCTGACCGGGCAGATCTGCCCGCATAGATTGCATCCCGTACAAAGTGATGCGTCGATCACGGCCTTACCGTCTGCAAAGGTCAGAGCCGGGCAGCCGATCTCGCGGATGCATTTTTTACATCCGATGCAGTTATCTTTTACTTTGCACCTCTTCGATGACTTTTCAATGGCAATGCAGGGTGACTTAAAAATGATCGCCTTGACGCCTTTTGCGGCGGCGCACTCTTTCACAGCCGAAACAGCCTTATCCATTTCTAATGGATTGACCGTGATCACTTTTGAAAGACCGATCCCTTCCAAAACCTTCTCAATACTGATCTTTCCCACCTGATGTCCCATCATGTTCATGCCGGTTCCGGGATGGGGCTGATGGCCTGTCATGGCCGTCGTGGAATTATCCAGAATACAGATCGTGATATCCGCTTCATTAAAGACCGCATTCACAACACCGGTGATCCCCGATGCAAAGAAGGTGGAGTCTCCGATAAATGCAAAAGCCTTGCCCACGCTGTCCACATGAGAAAAGCCCTGGGCCATGGTCACGCCGGCGCCCATGCACAGGCAGGTGTCCACCATATCCAGCGGCATGGCGTTTCCAAGGGTATAGCAGCCGATATCGCCGCAATAGTAGGTTTTCTCCCCTGCCATGGCTTTTTTTACCGCATAAAAAGATGCCCTGTGGGGACAGCCCGCACAAAGTACCGGCGGCCTGACCGGCAGAACGGGCATCTCCTCTCCGGCTGTTTTTTCAGAAATGTCCGTATTTTGATCTTCGGAAAGTCCCAGATACTCTTTGAGGATTGCTGCAACACTGTCAGCGGAAAGCTCACCCATGTGGGGCACGTTTCCGGTCAGTTTCCCCGAAACAGTCAGGGATAAGTGTTTTTTTCCTGCCAGCTTTAACAACTGCTCCTCTAAATATGGGCTCAGTTCCTCAAGACATAGGATCTCACTGACCCCTTCAAGGCTTTGCAGCAGAAAGCTTTCCGGGAAGGGATAAGCCGTTGCAACCCGGATCAGTTTCACCCCGGGATAGTCTTTTAAAAACTCCTTCGCATACATATAACTGATACCGCTTGCAAGCACAGCCTTTTCGGAAGGTCCGCCTTCCGCGGTATTCAAAGGATATGCGGAAAAATCTTCCCCGATCCGCACATTCCGCTCTTCGATCATACCGTGGTTTTTATAGGAAAGCCGCGGGAAG
>JAEEKC010000064.1 GCA_016282215.1 Lachnospiraceae bacterium | reverse complement strand
TCCTTTTCCGATCCAAACAAATCATCCAACCACAAAAGGCGCTGCGGGGGCACTTCCCACAGGATGCCCCGTTGCATCGCCTGCTGACCGTTTTTACATGATCCATAATCCGAAAATAGAGAAAGACGCCCTAAAAAGGACGCCCTTGTCTCTTAACGAAAAGAGTATACCGCAACACTTTTTACTTGTCAACAGGAATTTTTCAAAGAATTTTTATCGCAAAACGGTTGCAATATGGTTGAGCCCGCGCTAAAATATAGTCATAAAACAACCATTTAAAGCAGTCCGGCTTCCGTTCCGGAACCATTTCGTGCTATTTCGGTCTTATTTTGGATCCGCAGCGCACAGCCAATGAATAAGTAAAAATCAGGAGGTTCTTATGACCGTTGATGAAATGATCGCAAAGAAAAATGAATATGGCTATTCCAACAAGAAACTTGCAGAGCTTTCCGGTGTTCCGCTTGGCACCGTCCAAAAGATCATGAGCAAGAGTACTAAGGCGCCAAGGCATCAGTCTCTCGCCGCTCTCGAAACTGTACTGAAGGGCAGTAAATCCGATACCTATGATCACACTGATACAAAGCAGCACAGTCTGCGGGAAACAAGTTCATACGGATACACTGATGGGACATCTGCCTACAGTGAAGATGCATGGCATTCTTCCGGCAATTCCGGGAAAACCCTGGAAGACTATCTCGCACTTCCGGATGATATCAGGGTTGAGATGATCGACGGCGTATTCTATTATATGTCTGCGCCGACAAGCGTACATCAGTTGATAGGCGGAGAAGTTTGGGCTCAGCTTCGCGACTTCGTCCGGAAAAACGGCGGCAACTGCGTGCCGTTTATCGCACCGACGGATGTTCAGCTTGACTGCGATGATAAGACCATTGTTGAGCCGGACGTTTTTGTTGTCTGTGACAGAAGCAAGATCACGATTCCGAGGATCGTGGGCGCACCGGATCTGGTGATCGAAGTCCTCTCTCCTTCCAACTGGTATCATGATATGCGAAGAAAACTGAAGAAGTATAAAAATGCAGGCGTCCGGGAGTATTGGATCATCATGCCGGATCATCAGGACATTATGGTATACAGATTTTGGGAGTCAGACGTTCCAAAGGATTACACATTCGCTGATAAGATCCCCGTAGGGATCTGGGAGGATGCCTGCGAGATCGATTTTAAAGCCGTATATGACCTGATTTCATTCCTGTACAAATAGCCGAATGCATCGCATCATGATCCTGCTGTCTGCTTTTGATCCTGCTCTTCATCCTGCTTTTTTGTGTACCACCACCGGAATGTGGCCACACCGATGATCAGCGCATAACCGCAGATACTTAAGGGCACCGGTACTTCTCCTAAGAATACCATGCCCAGGATCGCCGCAAAGATCACCTGCATATAGTCAAATACCGACAACTCTTTTGCCGGCGCGTACTTGTAGGCCGTGGTAATGGAAAACTGACCGAGAGATGCCCCGATCCCCGCTAAAAACAGACATGCCCACTGCCTTCCTGTCATGGGGCGAAAATCAAAGATCAGATACGGCAGCGTGACAAGACAGGAAAACAGGGAAAAGCAAAGCACGATGATGGGCGTCCGCTCTCCTTTTTTTCCCAGTTTCCGGACAAATACATAGGCCGTGCCTGCGCCAAAACCGCCATACAGTCCGATCAGCGCCGGTATCACTTCCGACAGCATGCCGGTGGGCCGTATGATAAACAGCGCTCCGATAAAAGCGATCACTGTCGCTGCGATGTCAACTTTTGATGGTACTTCTTTCAGGATAAAGATCGACAGCACGATGGCAAAGAAGGGAGAAAGCTTATTGAGCATGTTCGCATCCGCGATCCCCAGCCTGTCGATGGCATAGAAATTCGCTATCAGTCCGGAAGTACCGAACAGACAGCGAAAAAAGATGTCAGCCCTGTTTTCTTTTTTGATCCGAAACGGTATCTTTGCTTTCACCAGCGCCGATATGGCAACGATCATTGCCACAAAGTTCCTGAAAAAAGCCTTCTGCATTGTCGGCAGATCCCCTGAAATCCGTACAAAGAACGTCATCAGGGAAAAACCAAGTGCCGCCAGCAGTATACAAATGATACCCTTTACTCTATTGCCCGGTTTTTGCATATTTTCTCATTTCTTTCCTGCTATACCCGGCAATATTCTACTCCGAATGGACAAACTTTACAATATCAGATTACTTTTCTATCAGATAACTTTTCCATCAGATTACTTTTCTATCAGATTGCTTTTTCTATCAAATTGATTTCCCCGATATCTCAAATCGGTCCTTTTCCGCTTTTTTCGGTGTCCCGGCTGGATACTCCCCGTCAAAGCAGGCTGTACATACGCCTCTTCCCCCTGCTAGTGCTTTTGCCTGCTCCACTGTCAGAAAGGCAACGGAATCTGCGCCGATCATCTCTGCGATCTGCTCCGGTGTATGTCCCTGTGCGATCAGAGATCCTTCCGAATCCACGTCGGTTCCGTAATAACAGGGATGAAGGAAAGGCGGCGCACTGATCCGCATATGCACCTCGGACGCACCTGCAGCACGCAGGAGTCCTACGATGTAAGAACTGGTAGTACCGCGCACAATGGAATCATCGATCAGGACGATCCGTTTGCCCCGGACGACACTTTCGATCACTGAAAGTTTCTGCCGCACCAGCAGCCTTCTCATCCCCTGATCCGGCGCGATAAAACTGCGGCCTACATATTTATTCTTCACAAGCCCCGGATTATAAGGGATCCCGGATTTTTGTGCAAAACCAAGGGCCGCATCAAGTCCCGAATCCGGCACGCCCATAACGATATCCGCATCCACCGGAGCTGACTCGGCAAGAAAAGCCCCCGCCGTCTTCCTTGCTTCATGTACGCAAAGTCCGTCGATCACGGAGTCGGGCCGCGCAAAGTAAATATATTCAAATACGCAAAGCGCCGGTTTTTTATCCTGCGTATTCATGAAAATGGAACGCATTTCTCCGTCTTCCACCACCACGATCTCACCGGGCAGAAGGTCTCTCTCCCAGGCAGCCCCCACTGCAAACAGCGCACAGGTTTCCGAGGCAAAAACGATGCTGCCGTCCTCGCACCGGCCCTGGCAAAGCGGCCGTACGCCATGGGGATCCCTTGCTGCGATGAGTTTTGCCGGTGACATCATGATCAGGGAAAAGCCGCCTTCCAAGCGGCTTGCCGCCATCAGGACCGCTTCTTCGATGGAGGGTTTGATGAGCCGCGCCCTGGTGATCAGATAGGATATCACCTCGGTATCGGAGGT
>JAEEKC010000063.1 GCA_016282215.1 Lachnospiraceae bacterium | reverse complement strand
CTGTCATAGAGCTTGCCGTCCTGCTCCATGGGGATCGCCAGGAAATTCTGCAGATACTGGTCAAAGGATACATTTCCCGTATCATCAAAGATATGTGCGCCCACCGGGATCAGCGGCTTGCCGCCAACCGTCGGAAATTTGGCTTTTGCTTTTTTGACCGCTGCCTCAAAGCCTTCCGTGGTCGTCATGTCCGGACACCCTATGGCTTCATAGATATCCTTTCGTACCAGAAAAGTCTGATTGGAACCGATCTTGTCGTTATTTGCCACATCATCCGGTGTGATAGAAGAATTGGGATACCCGTAAAGATTGCCGTCCGGCTGGGTATACCAGCTGACCGCCTGCGGATCCGCCACCTCAAAAAAGTGTGGATCGTATTCCTCCGCGAGCTTATTGAGGGCATAGACCATATCCCCCTGGATCATGTCATTGACCTGGGGTTCCCACCAGCCTATGGTGATCAGATCCGGAAGCGTTCCCGATGCCATCAGGGCATTGAGTTTTTCTGCTTCATTTCCCGTGGGCGTGACAAAATCAATGGTCACACCCGTCTTTTCGGTGATGGCCTTTGATACGGCATTGCCGCCCCAGGGCGTATTGAACCAGGAGTAATTGATGTACCAGTCAAACTGCGTGACATCGGGATCCTGCTGTTCGGCAGCCGCGCCGGTATCATTGCCGGCATCATTTCCGGCCCCTTCATCCGCTGCCGGATCCGAATGATCATCCGACGATACCCCTGCGCTGCAGGCTGTCAGCAGACAGACCGACAATGCGACAAATATTGTCATGACACGGATTATGAACTTATCTTTTTTCTTGTTTTTATACATGGATCCATTATAACATACGATGATCAGGATTGACAGTAACGATTCTTCCAAATGCCGAAAGGAAAGATGCTCTTTTTAAATAAGCATCTCTCCTTCGTGGTGATTGGGTCTATTAGAAGATTACTCTTTCACACTGCCTGATGTAATACTGCTGATGATGTACTTCGAGCAGAATGCAAATACGATCAGGATCGGAATGACGGATATGGCAACGCCCAGATAAATGGCGCCTTGATTTTTCTGCAGATCCGTCGCTGCATTGAGCGTGGAGATCATGACCGGAAGTGTCATCTTCTTTGGCGAGTTCAGTAATATCAGCGGCACCAGATAAGCGTTCCAGTTGCCGATGAATGCGCCGATGGACATGGTCGCGATGCCCGGCGCCATGATCGGCAGAACGATCTTGTGAAAGATCATAAACTCACTGGCTCCGTCTATCCTGGCTGCTTCGAGCAGTGATCTGTGGAGCGTCGCCTGTACGTACTGCCGCAGGAAAAATACGATGCCGGGTGAAGCGATCGCCGGTACGATGAGCGGAATGTAGGTATCCACCAGATGCAGCTTCTGACACAGGTTGTAAAATCCGATCAGGGACAGCTGCGCCGGGATCATCATAAAAATGATGATGATCTTAAAGAGCAGGTTGTTTCCCTTAAACTTGTACATGGCCATTGCATATCCCGTCACTGCTGAAAAATAAGCCGTGCAGAGGGTCGCCGGGATCGCCACCTTCAGGCTGTTGACAAGGCCTCTGAAGAGATTCACATATCCGAACAGCTGCTTCCAGTTATCGATCAGGCGCCTGCCGGGGATGAAGGAGAAGGAATGCGTGATCTCCACGCCGCTTCTGGTGGAATTGACGATCATAAGCCAGAACGGCAGTATGCATGCAAGCGCCAGTATCAAAAGCACCAAATACAGTAATCCTTTTTTGAACTTATATCCTATGCCTGCCATTTTTAATTATCCTCCTTGCCCAAAAAATGAAACTGGATCAGCGAGAAGATCAGGATGATCGCGAACAGTACATATGCGATCGCGGAAGCATATCCGACCTGATGCGTCTCAAATCCGAACTTATACAGATACATGACCACTGTCTGCAAACTTCCGGAAGGCTCTCCCATCGTGCCCGGGGCAGCACCCTGCATCATGAAAGGCAAGTCAAACAACTGCAGTCCGCCGATCAGGGAAGTCACGAATACATATAACAAAATGGGACGAAGGAGCGGGATCGTGATCCTGAAAAAAGTGTTCCATCTGCCGGAGCCGTCGATGGCCGCAGCCTCAAAATAATCCTTCGGAATGCCCTGCACGCCTGCCATCAGGACGATAAAGGAATTACCGAACCACATCCAGGCGCCCAGAACCGAAACCACATACGGCGCCGTGGCCACCGTTCCCATCCAGTTGACAGGTGTTTTCATCAGCCCCGAAGCCATCAGGATCTGATTGAAGGTACCGTGCTGCCAGTCCAGCAATGTTTTAAAAAGAAACGCTACGGAAACTGTCGAGATCAGGTTCGGCAGGTAATACACTGCCCGAAGGACCGGAAGGCCGGCCATCTTGTATTTGATATCGCTGAAGATCACCGTCAGAAGGAAGGCAATGCCCAGCTGCAGGATGATATTGACGCCCCAGATCTTGAGCGTATTCTTCAGCGCCCTCCAGAAAAACTTATCATGGAGAACACGCGCATAATTGGCCAGCCCGTTAAAGGTCGGTTCGCCATATCCTTTGTAGTCCATAAAGCTTAAATAAAAGGTCCGGACTACCGGATAGATGGAAAAGATGGCGAATACGATCACAAACGGCAGGACAAAATAATATGCCGCATGATTGACGTTTTTCATCTTTTTCACGCGGGCTTTCCCCACTTCGGATGTTTTTTCCGCAGCAGAAACTTTCACTGCAGTACTTTTCAGGGAAATACCTTTCAATAAACCGGGTTTCATGGATATGGCTTTCATGTTTCCTCCTGTGTATGAGACCGGTGGGGCCGGGCGGCAAATACCGCCCTTCCCCGTTTATGTCTTGTTCTTATCTGTTTACCGTGATATCAGGATAGGTGGATTCCACAACATCATAGAACTCGCTGAGTGCTTCATCTTTGTTCTTTTCACCCATCTTAACTGCTGTGCAGGCCTGTCCCCAAGCATCGTTGATCACCTTGTCATAACGGGTAACCTTGGAGTAATCGATTCCCTCTGCCTGTTTGAGCCAGAATGAATACATCTTCTCATTGCCGTATACAGCATTCTCATCATCTTTGTGCTTATCAAGTACGGATACCAGTGAAACAGTGTCGCCTTCAGACTTCTCGATCCACCACTCTGCTGTCTCTTCGTCCAGAGTAACCCATTTCAGGAAATCCCATGCAGCCTGCTTGTGCTCGGAAAGAGCGGAAATACCGATGAAAGTGCCGCCGCCGAAGCCGTAAGCGGGACCTGAGCAAACGCCCCAGTTTCCGGACGTCTCGCCAACATTGTCACGAAGTGTGAGCACGCCCCAGCTCGGAAGACCAAATGCGAACACCTGCGTTTTTTCCATCTCTTTGGTTGCCTCTGCGAACTGCTCTGCGTCCCAAACATTGACAGAATCATCTGCATAGCTCTGGATATCCGCTGTCAGGATCGGAACCTCACCTGCCATTGCCTGATACCAGGGAGTGGACCACTGATTTGCGTAAGCGGTGTAGTCTTTCTGATACAGGTCTACCACAAGATCCATGTAGTCAAGACGTGCCTGGTTGACATTGAGCTGACCGTCTACCACCCATGCGGAATCGCCGGAGAAGTAGTTGATCTCAGCATCCGATGCAAAAATGCGATAACCTTTATCTTTTAATGTCTTTGCGGTATCGAGGATCGTTGCGTAATCCTTGAACAGCTTGCCGATCTCTTCGGGATCATCCGTGCCGAACACTTCCTTTGCGATATCTCTTCTGTAATAAACGCCTGCCGGTGTGATCTGATAGGAAATGGCTCTCTGGATCCCTTCCGAATCCTGTCCGACCTTCCATACATAATCAACGATCTGCCCCTCATAATCCTGTGCGTTGTAAGGTGCCTGGTTCAGATCCTCAAAATACTGTGCGTCGTAGAAATCTTCGAGCATCTGCGGTTCGCCTACGATGATATCCGGTTCTTTCTGTCCGCCGTTCAAAGCGGTCTGAACCTTGGTCGCGTAATCTGCCGGTTCAATGACAACTGTCTCAACCTGTACATCATGTGTTTCTACATAATGTTCTGCAAAGGTCTCAAGATCCTTTGCCAGCGTCCAGATGACCAGTTTCTCGTCGCCTTCCTCTCCTACTACGGCAGCGTCTGCCACATCGGCCATCTCTTCAGCCGTACTCTCTTCGGTCTCCCCCGCCGAAGCATCCTCTTTTGCCGCAACGCTTACCTTTTGTGAATCGTTTCCCCCGCAGGCCGTCAGCGAAAGTGTCATTGCGCCTGCTAAAAACAGTGCTGTCATTTGTCGAAGTTTCATGTTTTCCTCCTCCTGAATTGTTTTTTTGTTTATCTGTAGTTTCTGATTCAGCATTTTCATACCGGACTTTTTCATAAAGTATTGATCGTTTTCTGCTCAGATGAATCTGCTGCTTACGGTCCCCATTATAGAAAAACCGCCATGACAAAAAAACGGTACGAATTTCTTTTTAGTGTCATTTTTTAAGGTGTGAAAAGTTGTGAAAAAATGATACCAATACAAAAAAAGAGACATTTCATGAGATTCCTTTTTTTCTTATAGTCAGAAGCAGAAAGTTACGTAACACACAAACTCTTAACTACAGAACTAAAAAAACACCTGACAAACAAATCAGTAGCGTAAAGCCCGATGAATCAGAAAATACGGCGCCGAAACTACTAAATGAAATCAAGAAAGGAAGGAAAACATGAAAAGAAAAGTTGTAACAAGAAAACTTCTATCAGCTATGCTGAGTCTTGGAATGGTTCTTGCACCCATGAACATTCCACAGGCAATGATCACCACCTATGCAGAGCCAACGGATACCGCTGCCGCTTACATTAATTTAGAGCAGGCCGCGCAGGATTTCTTTGTTGGGACTGACTGGTGCGGAACGGTTGCCAATCTATCTGAAAACGGAAGCAAGGCAGTTATCACGGCAACAAACTTCGGCGGAGAACTGTGGGGCCTTCAATATAATATTATGAACCTGGGCCTGACAGACAACACGACCTACAACATCGAATTTGATATCACCTCGAGCATTGACAAAAAGGTCTTTCTCAAGATCAACGATACCGGTACCGGTTTCTATTCCGAAACACTGTCCCTGAAAGCCGGTGAAACCTACCACTTTAAAAAGGAAGCTGTGGAATGCGGCGCCTGGGCTGCAAAGAACATTATCTTCGGAATGGGAATGCAGGACGGTGAAACCAATCTTCCTTCCGGAACCATCACG
>JAEEKC010000062.1 GCA_016282215.1 Lachnospiraceae bacterium | reverse complement strand
GTATCAGTTGTCCAGTTATAGCCTAAACCCCTAAGCTTTTCTCTTCCATATTTTTTGGAAAATTCATCCCAAAAAGCACCGATCGTTTCATATTGCCGATCGTCTTTTGTTGAGAACACCTTACTGATTCCATTAAAAACCATACGACCCTCTCCAACTTTTGATTTGCTCCTTAACGTGATATACCAATATACTCCAATATAGGATTTAGATATGCCCTGTCCGTCCAATCACATTTCTGCCCCACAGCAGAAAAAGGTTTGTTACCTTCATGCCATCATTGTGGTCAGCCACATACTTCTTAATCTCTGCGTATGTTGCAGTTCCTAACTTGCCTTCAAGCTTCTCAACTAATTTTTTTCCAAATCTTTTTGTCGTGTTTCCAGAAAATGGATCATATATATCAACGCCCCCCTTATCTCTGCTTCCTTCGTCAGCCATTTTGCTTCTCCGGTTGGCAGATTTTCAAGAAGCGGGATGACGTGCTCTTTATCCATAATTCCATCTTCAAATCCGCAGACAAGGCATTCACGTTCGATCCATTTAACCACATCAGACGAAAAATCATTTTTATCGCTGCTCAATGCATCAGTCTGCTTAAAAAAACTGCCAAACCACTCCTTGTCAAAAAGGTGATAAAGCATTACAGGCACTTCATCATAGAGCCTGTTGATTTTTCCGTTTACAAGGCAGTTGAAACGCGCGGTATTCATATTCCGATCCGGAAGAAGAATATAATTACATCTATGCTCAGCAAGCTCAACCCAACAATACAACAGTCTCCACATGGCTTGGGACGACAGGAAGTATAAAAATGCCCGCGCCTTAACCCCTCTGTAGCTGCCTTCGTCATCGGCTTTCTCTGCTCTATGCATTGTTTTGACGATCCAGGATACAATAAACTCTTTTTCCTCATTCTCGATTTTGGAATGCTCTTCCACATACTTCCGTACTCTGTTTTTTTAATCCAGAGCAAAATCATCTGTATCCATAACAATCGTACCATCGTAGACCGCCAAAAACGCATCTGAGTCTTCGCTGGAGATTTCTTCCTTTGAAAAAATAAAGCAATCCAATTGGACACCGTTGATGAAAGAATCATCATGTTTCCTGTTCTTATCTTCTACGATAATCATGCAGTCGAAATCACTGTATTCGTCCTGCGTACCGTTCATATAAGATCCATAAGTCACGATCGCCAATGGATTATACGTTGTTTTCAGATAATCAACAATACTCTGCATTTATCCAAACTCCTTTTGAAAGCTTCGATTTTTCGCTATTTCCCACTCTTATATGCTATAGCGGCAATTGGCATGAGCCACCTTTGGTATAAACAGCCTTCGACGCATAGGAGATTCCATAATAATCCAATGCTTCCAATATTTTTGACCACGATGCGTGGCCTTTTCCCATCAGCGCGACTACATCGGAAAGGGGCACACCGGCAAGTATTGCAACTTCCAACGACTACCCCAAAGCCGTCAGAGCCACCGGCGTCAACGCGCTACCCGGGAGTCACCAGCTCCATTCATTATCTATGGAAGTGTGTAGGTCTGTTTGGTTGGAGAAATCTTAGCATATTTTGTCTGCCCCCACAAATATTTTGCGTCCAAAAAGAACACCCATCCCGAGGTAAAAAAACCCCGGCAAAGCTTTTACGCCTGCCAGGGAGAGATTTACTCGTATCAACACCTTCTGCAGCTTGGGCTTGCGCCCCCGCTTCTTCGGTCCAGGTTTGAGAATAGATTTTGATAGGCCAAGGGCTTCAAGTATTTCAAAAAAAGCCTATTAGATTCCAGTCACTTTAGAGAAAAAACCGTAAGGTTTCAGTCTTTTTTCGTTAATCAGATTATCTATCTCACTTCCCCCTTCATCCTCAGAGAAAACAGCTACCACGAGCCACTTCTTAAGGTCTTTAGCATATGATGAATCTAAATAGCTCAAATATCGCCCTAAATTTTCTTTACTGTTGTTATATATATCTTCACTCAAAAGAATGTCAGGATACAATGCAACCCCACAAGGCTTTCCATTCAACAATTGATTCAGCTTTTCAACCTTTTTGCCGAAAATCTCACACAAGCTTTCAAATTCTTCCTCGGTATACCACGCCTCTCTTGATCCATTTATTGACACCAAAACCTTGCCTTTTTCTGAATCACGAGCTTTAACCTTATAAATATAGTCATCGCTACTGGGAAAACCAGGAAGCTGATGAAAACAGACTCCCCTCTTCTCTGCCTCATTCTTAAGCACATCTCTCAACTCGTCAATAAGTTTCATCCTTTCATCAATCTTCTCTGTATAAAATATATAAGACGAAGCCTCGTCCCTTTCCGAATTATCCAATTCTTCCATAAGATGCTCAAACAATTCATCTTTCGTAATCGTAATTAAATTATTCATAGCCATTTACCCCTCTTTCTTATATTTTTTTGTGCTAAACCTTGACATAGGAACATCTTCCTCATGGTCTTCAGTGCGCCCTGTATGGCACGACACTTATAAAACAACCACGTACAAAAAGCGCTTTTTCGAAGTGCCCAATCAGAAGAAAGAGTCCACGGAGCCCCGATTTGTTTCAATGTTACTCTGGAATCCTGTTTTTTGCAAGCTCTTTTTGTCTCAAGACGGCGTAAACTTACTGTCAGTTAAAAGAGGGTAAAAATCACTTTGGAAATAACAGATCTGACTTAGATGCTGTTATCCTACGCTCTTTTTTTGCCCCTGTCAAATATTTCCGATCTGTTCCCGTATCGACAATATCTTTTTTACCGTTGTTCCCGGGATAGTAGCCTGCATCTTTTCGATGTATGAAAAAGGTAACCCATAAATGAAGTATTATTTACTGACCTGGTCCGATTTATAGTTTCTCTTTCGTAACAAACACGATGTATAGAAAAACTTCAGAACATTTTCAATGCTATTTATCAAAGTGTCCGGCAAGTTCCGGGACTATGCCGTTCGGGTATCCATTATCTCCGTACGCAACTAATCAAAACAATTCTGTATTCTCAATCTCGATTTTCCAACAATGCTATATTCTCAACTGCCTCGTTATCTATTCTGTATTTCCAGCCCTGTACTCTTCCCGAAGTCGACCGATTCTGTAATTCAGAAAACGCCGGATTCCGATAGCATCTTTCTCCCTGCCAAAAAACCAAAATCCTTTGGTTTCAAGCCATTCAGCAGAACTTCACTTTATTGGTGTGACAGCAATACTACCGTCTCCACATGTACCGTTCCCGGATAAAGATCCACCATTGCATATCTCTCCATGCGGTATCCGGCCTGCTCTATGATCTCAAGGTCTCTGGCAAGGCTCGAAGGTTTGCAGGAAATATAAATGATATGATCCACACCGAAATCAAGGATCTTCGGTAACGCTTTCGGATGAATGCCGTCTCTCGGTGGATCCACAACGATCAGGTCGGGCTTATCCTGAATGGAATCAATAACTTTCAATACGTCTCCGGCAAGAAATTCGCAGTTATCCAGACCGTTCAGTGCGGCGTTTTCTCTTGCGGCAACTACGGCCTCTTCCACGATTTCGACACCGACTACTTTTTCGGCAATGGGTGCGAGAACCTGTGCGATGGTGCCGGTTCCGCTGTAGAGATCAAAGATCGTAGGCTTTTTATTCTTCAAAACTGTTTCTGTTTGCAAATCGACAGGATCAGATCCTAAGTCCATTTGCCCTGAACATTCCTGCTCAACGCAAGACACACAGTAATTCCTTACGATCTGATATAAAACTTCAGCTCCCTTTGTATTCGTCTGAAAAAAGGAAAATGGTGTCACTTTAAATGACAATCCCAGCATCTTTTCATAAAAATAGTCCTGACCGTACAGGATCCGCATCTCGTCTGCTCGTACGATATCCGCTACGGAATCGTTGATGATATGAACAATGCCGACGATTCTGCCGGTGAGTTTATTCTCAACATGCCATTTTTCATACCCGTTTTCTGCTGTCCTGCCATCTTGCTTTTTTTCATCATGCTGCGTGTTTTCTGCACGGCTTTCTGTATGGCATTCTGCTGGCAGCTGAGCTAGTTTTTCTGTTAGTTCCTCCATCAATTGATCGGCAGTTTTTTTACCATTTGCAGTTAACGAAGG
>JAEEKC010000061.1 GCA_016282215.1 Lachnospiraceae bacterium | reverse complement strand
TACAGCATCCCGCCCATGACCCCGTTTGTGGGCAGCAACTTCAACCTGACAAGAGCAGGCATTCATGCGGACGGCATGATGAAGAATCCTGAGATCTATAACATCTTTGATACGGGTGCACTGTTGAATCGTCCGCCGAGAGTGTCCATCACCAATACCTCCGGCGTGGCCGGTGTCGCCTTCTGGGTAAATGAATACCGGAAAATGCGCGGCGAGGAAGAGCTGCAAAAGAGTGATGAGCGCATCAAAAAGATTTATGACTGGGTAACATCGGAGTATGATGCGGGACGCGTTACCATGATCACGGATGATGAACTGAAAGAAAAGTATGAGGAGTATGCAAAAGCGTGACCGGACGGTTCTTATGCCTCTTCAGGCTGTCTTTCCCGCTGTTTGCTTTTGATGGTCCATAAAAGCGCAGCGGATACAAGCACCAGGGATGCGAGCATTCCGGCCCAGCCGGGTGAGACCGGCAGATCCGCGGCCTTGTCCGGGTTGACAAAACCTTGCAGAATACTCGGTCCGGCATTGCCGATGGCGTGCATGAAGGCGGCAGGCCAGACGGAGCCGCTCTTTTCTGTCAGTATGGTCAGCAGCACGCCCACAAGTGTGCAGAAGATACACATTTGGACGATGCCCACATAAGGAAAGCCCGGGTAATCCGTTCCGAAGTTATGACCGATGCAGGTCAGTGGCGCATGCCAAAGCCCCCAGATGATCCCGCCGGTCAAAAGCGCCGGCACGCGTCCCATAACTTTGAATAGTTTCGGCATCATATAGCCGCGCCATCCGCCTTCTTCACCGAAGGCAGCAAAGGAGCCGATCGTACCGGAGATGAGTGCATTTACCGGCATTAAAAACAAAATTCTGCTGTCCACATCCAGACTCTGATAATAGGTCGGATCGTACATGTCCGGGCTGATCAAAAGCGCGATCGCATTTCCCAGTTCCGTGTAGGCCCAGGGCAGAATGAAAGCGAGCAAAAACCAGATCCATTTGCGGTCCCGAAATACGATCCCCAGCATCATGGAACCTTTCCCGGTCATGGCAAAGCCTTCCTTTGTGATCAGCCTTGTGAGGATATGCGCGGTCACAGGGCACATCATACCCAGGGCCACAAGGCTCTGTTTTGCATTTGACATATCTTCCCAGAGTTCTCCGTTATTATTTGATACGAAAAACCAGAGCCAGGCAAGAGAAAAACTCAGCACCAGATAGAGCACAAGTCGTTTGAGGTCTTCTTTTTTGTTTTCTGTATGTTGAATTATCATAGTATGCTCCTTTTTGCCAATTGCCGGCTGGGTGGTCCGTTGGTCTGTTGGCCAACCAATCATTACTCTTTGTAAATTGCTACGGTAATCCTGTAAGAGATATAGTACAATCCCAAAGTAACCATCGGCGTCAGCAGAGAAACCAGAAACACTTCGAAATCGTGCGTTTCCACCCAGGCCTTGATGATACCGAAATCAAAGCGGGAAAAAACATTCAGATCTCCAAACAGAACATAGGCCAGGACGCCAAGGCCGATGCACAGCATCACCCCGTCCTTGATCATTCCCGCTACCTGCCTTCCCAGCAGCAAAAACAGCGGAAGTTCGATGGAAAGGATCAGTATGACCGATCCGAGGGCGGGAAGGGCTAACGCGGAAGACATGTCTGAAAAATCGTGCATAATCCCTTCTTTCATAAAGGCGGTCGCCACAATATGCCAGATCTCATAAAGAGAGAAAATTACATACAGCAAAATGCCGCAAAAGATATATTTGGACGCCACATAGGTCTTTTTCGAAAACGGCAGGGCAGATAAGTAGTGACCGGTTTTGCTTATGTCATCGCACTGCAGGATCCTGGTTGAAAAAGTAAGGGTATACAAGATCCCGAGCCAGAGCAGCATCGTTTCACTCTGCCAGAAAATCAGGTCAATGAGGGATAATACATCTCCGTCATCACGTTCCATCTGCAGGGAAGGGAAAGCTGCCGTATCCGCGAACAGAAATCTGAACATGATAAAGATCCCTGTCAGGATCAGAAGGGTGATCGCAAAACGCTTCCCTTTGATCGCAATAAAATCTTTATATAACAGTCCGCCCATCAGATCACACCCCGCTTTCTTAAAGCAATCTGTAATGATGCAGCGAAGGATGCAATGCTCACCGCTGCTGCGATCAGTACAAGGATCCAGAATTTCTCCCTGATAAAATCAAGAGGCTGCCAGAACTGACCGAGATCCAAAGCGCCGTTTTGATCTGTCAGGATCGCTTTTATGAGATTTCTGAAGTACCTAAGGTTACAAAGGATCAGTGCAAGACCCATGGAAAGCAGTGAAAAGATCTGGGCATAGGTCTGGGCGCCGTATCCTAAAAGGATACAGAAAAAGATCACCAGTGCGCTGTAGATGCTCATGACCGATGCCGATGACAATATGATCCCGCAAAAATCCCTGAAACGGATTAGATCGGTCAGATTTGAAAGGACCAGCGCAAGTACAAGATCGATCAATGTGCCGAGCCCGAATAAGGCATAAATGGTCAGAAATCTTGCGAAAAGACGCTTTTTGACAGGAAGCGGAAATGCGCCGGCGACCCGGTAAAACCCCGCCTTTCCATCCGCCTGAAACACATTTGCCGTGTCGCCTACCGTGGCGATGGGAAGCAGCATGAAAAGCACCAGTGCCACCGTTGCAAGGTTTTTGATATCAATATCCGAAGCCTGCTCTGTCCGCAGCATTTCCCGGCCTGCCTGCGCGAGGTTTCCGAAACGGGCGCTGAGAACGAACAGGATGGAAGTGACGATCACACCGAAGAGTATGAAGGTAAAGGTCTTCAGCTGACTTTTTAAGCACATGATATCCTTCAGGATCAAACCTTTCATCGTCTGTCACCTCCGATCTGCGCTGACATAATACAGCATGATCTGCTCTAAGGAAGCGCTTTCGCAT
>JAEEKC010000011.1 GCA_016282215.1 Lachnospiraceae bacterium | reverse complement strand
GTATAAGCCGGGCGAAGCACTACGGGATAGCCGAGCTTTTCCGCAATGGCAAGGGCTTCCTCTACGGAATAAGCAACCTCGCTTCGCGCCACCTCGATTCCGAGGCTGTTCATGGTATTCTTAAACTCGATTCTGTCTTCACCACGCTCGATGGCATCCACCTGTACACCGATGACCTGAACATTATATTTTTCCAGGATCCCTTCTTTTGCCAGTTCGGCAGCAAGGTTCAGTCCGGACTGTCCGCCAAGGTTCGGCAGCAGCGCATCCGGCCGCTCTTTTGCTATGATTGCCTCAAGACGCTGCACATTCAAGGGCTCGATATAGGTCACATCTGCCATTTCCGGGTCTGTCATAATGGTTGCCGGATTGGAATTGACCAGCACGATCTCATAGCCGAGAGATCTGAGTGCCTTACAGGCCTGCGTTCCTGAATAATCAAACTCACACGCCTGTCCGATGACGATCGGTCCTGAACCGATGATCAAAACTTTATTGATGTCTGTCCTTTTTCCCATGTTTCGGGTCCTCCTTAATAAACGCAATAAATGCGCACAAAAAACACACTATCTGTGCATACCTTAGCTATCATAACACAAAATATTGTAAAGTTCCACCTGAAAATGAAAAATACGGATGTTTTTTTTCAGCCGCTCTAAATCCGCCCAGAATCCGTTCAAAAACGGCAATTCTTTCTTGTGATTTTATGTAAATATAGTTAAAATGGAAATCAGACAAAAACCACTAATTTTGTCAGCTTCAAAAGCAGTCTAAGTCCAGCCAAGATCAGGAGATCCTATGAAAAAAACAAGACTCGCTGTCGCCATGCATTACGTGAAACTCTGTATCCAATGGGGCGTATTTTCCGTGTTGACCGGTATCCTTTGTGGGTGCCTCGGCAGTGCTTTCTGCCTCTTCGTCCAGTGGTCAAACGAACTTCGCGGACAGAATCCCTGGCTGATCTGGCTGCTTCCCGTTGCCGGACTTTTGATCGTCGGGATCTATCAGATGTTCGGCATCACCAATGACCGCGGCGCCGACCTGATCTTCGATTCCGTCAGAAACAGCGACGACATCCCCTTTCAGGTCATCATCACCAGTTTTCTTTCCACCATCTGTACGCACCTGTTCGGCGGTTCCGCCGGTCGTGTCGGCGTTGCCATGCAGATGGGCGGCGGTATCTCTGCATTACTTACCAAACGTTTGAAACTCAACCCGAAAGACCGGAGTCTTTTCGTTATGTGCGGCATGTCCGGACTGATTTCGGCCCTCTTCGGCTGTCCCCTCATGGCGACCTTCTTTTCCATGGAAGTGGTCAGCCTCGGCGTGATCTACTATGCAGCGCTTCTGCCCTGCCTTGTCACTGCACTGACATCTTTCTTTATCACAAGAGCTCTTTCCATTGCCCCCATGCGCTTTACTCTGGAATCCGTACCGGAAGTTTTGCCCCTGCCGCTGTTTCAGGTTTCCATGCTGGCTATTGCATGCGCCGTTATCAGCATTCTGTTTTGCGGTTTTATGATGCTCTGGGGAAAAGGGATCAAAAAAGCGATCAAAAACCAGTACATCAGAGTTGCGGTCGGTGCAGGCTGCATTCTTCTTTTAACACTGCTTGTGGGAAATCAGAGTTATAACGGCTCCAGCGCCGCTCTGCTGAATGCGGCACTTACCTACGGACAGGCTCACCCCTATGATTTCCTGCTTAAGATCATTTTCACGGGGATCACCCTGCAATCCGGTTACAAAGGCGGCGCCGTCTATCCGGCCCTGATCATCGGTGCAACCTTTGGCTGCTGCTTCGGCGCGCTGCTTGGTCTGCCCGCCGCTTTTGCGGCTGCCATCGGCATGATCGCCGTTTTTTGCGGCTCCGTCAACTGCCCCATCGCTTCCATCTTCTTTGCTGCTGAGATCTTCGGCGGACAGGGGATTTTGCTCTTTGCCATTGCTGCCGCAGTCAGCTTTGTATTCTCCGGTTATTTCACCATCTTCCCGGGCCAGCATTTCATCTACTCCAAGCTTCGTATGGAGTATAAAAATTCCGGGCTGCGCAGTAACAGCAAGCCCGGAAACTGAGTTTCATATTCTTTTTGATCGTTTCAATTGATCAGTAATTTAGTATGTTCATGCAGATCTTTACGCTACCGGTTCACAGCCATCCCCTTATTCGCCGCTTTCAATTTCATAAACGCCGGCACGATCTGTGCAGCCACTGCTGCCTTGACCATATCCAGCGGCAGAAAAGCAATAAACCCTGCTGTTACAGCCATGGTCCAGTTATAACCTGACTGGGGATAAAACCGAAGATAAACCATCCCGAGCACATCGATCAAAACCGCACCGAGAACACTGATGATCGTATAACGCACCCTCTTATACTCATTTCTTCTCAGATATGCCATCAAAAAAACCGTTGGCAGAAACGCCAGCGTATAACCGCCCCAGGGATTCGATGCCAGATAACCGATCCCGGCCTTTCCGCCGATAAAAACCGGCACGCCCACGATCCCAAGCAACATCCAGACGGTCACGATCATCAAAGCCTGATCCCAGGGAAACAACAGTGCGATCAGTAAAATACAAAAATTCTGCAAGGTAATATGAGGCGCTCCCGGAAAAGGCAAGGGAATGCTGATAAAAGCCGATACTGAAAGAAGCGCCGCAAACATGGCCATCTGCACCATATCCGCGGTCGAGATCCTGCGTTTGTTATCTGATACATAACTATTCTTTGTCATATTCGAAAAATCCTTTCTTGTGATCTTCACACCTTCCCTATACTAAACGAATTGTTTCGAATTGTCAACCCGAATTCTACATCAAAGTTGACATTTGACCAACTATCATTTTCATACTTAAAGCATATAAATGGGCGGAGCCTGCCAAGGCTCCGCCCATATCGTATACTCACATCAAAACCCTTTCACAACGTCTCATTTACCGTCCGGCTTATCGCCGTCCTTCTTTCTGCGATCATGAGCCTCGTGATACTTTTTCTTTTCCACATACATCCTCTTATCGGCCTCCTGGAACAGATCCATGGTGCTGGGATCCTCCAGCTCCGAGGAGAGGACAAAACCGGCTGAATAACTGATCTGAGGCGATGCGCCGGAATGATTGTATTTATCCACGCTCCCCTCAATACGTTTCATCACCCTGCTCATGATCTTCCGGTCCACATCCATTACAAACATGATAAATTCATCACCGCCATACCTGCCGAGGAACGAACCCGGAATCGCTTCCTGGCGAAGAATCTCCACAAAGGACTGTATCAGACGGTCGCCTGCTTCATGTCCGAAGGTATCATTGGTCAGCTTCAGGTCATTTAAGTCAAACATGGCAAACGCACTGACTATGCCATCCGCGGAATCCGTATCCCGCAGAAGCTGGTTGCATTTGCTGCGGTTATACAGCCCCGTAAACATATCCACGTCGGCCCGTTTGTTCAGCTCTAAGTTTCCGGCGATGGTGCTGTAAACAACATAGAATAAAAAAGATCCCATCGTGAATAACAGTCCCGATGACGTACCCTTCATATAAAACGTGAACAGATCGATCACACCGCCAACGGCACAGCACATAAAGCAAAGGATCGCCCTGCGCACCCGCGGGTCGTCTTTTTCCAATACCCAGGCGCGGATGCCGCTGATGGCTATGGTCACGATGGAGATCCCCATACCGACATGGATGATCGGTAGGCTTTCCCGATAATCCGCAATTCCCCAAAGCTGAAGGAACAGCACCACCGCCGCTGTCACATTTGCGATCACGGAAGAAACCTCAATGATCGGGAAGTGCTTGAGACGCACCTGCTTTCTCATAAAATTAAGCAGCGGGAAAGAACAAAGTGACAACATGGAAAGAGAGATTGTTGAAAGAAGCAGCGGATTTCCCGCATAGAACATAGGCGCAAACCTGGTGTCCATGATCTTCCATACTGACAGGGTGATTGCAAACATACCCAGATAGCCATTAGCCGTATCGCCTTCGCCTTTAAAATAACTGCGAATTGCAAAGATCACCATCACCGCGCCGCAGATGATCGCAAACATGCACATCAGCATTTGCGGCAGATCCGCATGGAGCTGTTTTTTATAGATCTGCAGCCGGGCGCCGATCATGATCAGATCCCGCTTACCCAATCTGCTTTTATAGACAGGCGTCACTTCCACCCGCAGGTTTTTCCCGTGATCTGCCATTTTAATCGGCACAACCACCCATGTACTGCCCGGGCTTTTCAGGAACTTGTTCTGATCCGAAATATTCAGTTCGTAGCAAAGCTGGTCATCGATATAAACCTTCACAAGGGAATGGATCGCATACATGGCAAAGGAAGCCGCATCCTGGAGATTATCCTCAAGCGGGATCGTATAGATCCGCTTTTCACCTAATGGAGCGTCCGGGTCAGCTATCGTCTCCGGCTGCAGGTCATCTAAGTACTCGATCTCCTGATAAACTCGATCCTGCTTGATCTCCACACCATCTGTCATAGAAAGATACAGCAGGAAAAATACCACGCTGCAAACAAGCGCGATATATATTCCTGCCATCCATTTTCCAAATCTGGATCCCGTCATTCTTCTTCAACCCCCCCGGTTTTTGAAAAACCCCCAAATCCCCGTTTTGGATTATTTTGCTGCTTTCGCTTTATCAGTGGGTTTTACCAGTACAAGGCAAAGAACCAATGCAACCACATACAGCGCCAGCGTAAAGATCAGAACATTCTGATAACCGACAGGATTGATCTTGATCACATTGCCTGCCGCATCGGTTCCGTGCTCTACAAACTCACCGGTATGATTCACGATATAAGTCGCAACCTGGTTTCCGGTCAGACCTGCAAAGGCCCAGGCGGAAAGAGTGATACCGTGGATCGCTGAGATCGAACCCATGCCGTAGTGATCGGACAAAAGGGTCGGCACGTTGGGGAAACCGCCGCCGTAACCTGCGTTTACCATGAAGATGAGCGCCAATACCAGAACGATCAAAAGGGTGTTTCCTTCACCGTTTTTGATACCGCCGGTCACCATAACCAGCAGGGTCAGTGCGATGGAAATGATAAAGATCATCTTGTAGATCGTATTTCTGTCTTTCATGGTATCTGCCCAGGATGAAAATCCGAGACGTCCGCCTGCGTTAAAGATCGCGGAAACAGTTGAAATGATACCAACGGAAGCGGCAAGGCCGATACATTTCACGATCATTTTTTCCTGAGAGATCAGGGCCAGGCCGCAGGTAATATTGATATAGAACATCACCCAGATACCGATGTAGTTTGTAATGGGTTTTGTGCGAAGCACATCCATGATCTTGGGCTTCTCTGCATCATTCTGGGGCTCATGCCAGTCAGCCGGTTTCGCCAGCAGCAGATGTCCGATGAACATCATCACAAAGTAAACACAGGCCAGGATGATAAACATCTTGTAGATACCGCCGTCGCCAAGGCCGGTCAGCATAGCCTGCATGATGGGGCTTGCGATCGCCTTTGCAGCGCCGAAACCTGCTACGGCAAGTCCGGCAGCAAGACCCTTGCGGTCCTGGAACCAAAGCATCAGTGTCTTAACAGGGGAAAGGTATCCGGTACCGAGTCCGACACCCATGATAAATCCGTAGCTTAAGTAAATACCAACCAGCGCAACAGGACTGTGCTGATGATTTCCGCCGTAGTAAATAAAGAAACCGGTCAACGCCATACCGACTGAGAAGCAGATCGTTGCGATCAGCGATGACTTATGAATATCCTTCTCTACGATATTGCCGAGAAAAGCTGCCGACATACCGAGGAAAAAGATCGCAAAGGAAAATGCCCATTCCGTTGCGCCCTTGGAATAGCCGATGTAATCGGCAATCTCCTGGGAAAAGATCGACCAGCAGTAAACAGTACCGATACTGCAGTGCAGCAAAAGCGCAGGGATCGCCGCACGGATCCACTTATTTGCGCGCCAGCCGCCGGTTTTTGTTTGTGAGTCACTCATTTTTTCTTACCTTCCTTCCAATTGATCAGCAGTCTGTCACTCCGGTTTTTACCGGGCTCCATCCTGCTTTATTTAAAACTTTATATTTCATAAACCGGCACGAAATTCATGTCGATATCATGATCCTTTTGATAACTACTCTTCGCAGATCTTTTTCAGCTCTTCCCTCTTCTCCATCACCGTATCCATCAGCGGCGTATAATCCATCTGCTTTCTGCTGCGCAGATTCTCCGTGATCTCAACCATGGGATCTAATATCGGCGTCAGCGACAGGTTGGCCAGAACGCCTTTGAGCGCATGGGCATGCTCAAATGCCTTATCCAGATCACCCGCAGACAACATAGAAGACAGTTCATCAAACTTCTGCTCGCCGGGAACGGTTTTTACCAGTTTTAAATAAAAATCAGCATTCCCAAAGCATCTGCCGACACCGTCATCCGTATCCGCTCCAAAGCTCTTAAGCGCATCAATCGTTAACATATCCATCCTCCAAAATAACCTACAAAAGCAGTTTTTCAAATTCCTCCGGGGGAAGCGGCCTCGAGAAAAAATACCCCTGAATGATCTGGCATCCTGCGTCCTTCAGGATCTGCACCTGCTCCTCTTCCTCCACGCCCTCGGCTATCACCGGAACAGAAAGATAATCTGCAATCTCAATGACAAGTTCGATCATACGCTGGCTCTTGACATCCTCATGCACATGACGGACAAATTTCATATCCATTTTCAATGCATCGATAGGAAGAGTCGTCAGCATATTCAAAGAAGAATAACCGCTTCCGAAATCATCCATTTCCACCCTGAAGCCGCGGGAACGCAGACGCGAAACCACATCGATCAGATGGCCGGAATCCTCCGCATACGCAGATTCCGTGATCTCAAGCAGATAATCAGCAGGTTCGATCTCCTCTTTTTTCAAAAGTTCAAGCAGCCTGTCCTCCAGCTTTGGTTCATAAAGATCGATCCTTGACACATTGACTGATACCGGAACCGATTTTCCGTACTTTTGCTTCCATTCATGGATCTGGGCAGCAGCCTTCTCCCAGACATAATGATCCAATAATTGGATCAGACCATTATTCTCAAACAAGGGGATAAATGCTCCCGGTGAGATCATGCCAAGCTCCGGATGCTTCCAGCGGATCAGTGCCTCTGCGCTGGCAAGAACCGGTTTGTCTCCCTGCACGTTGTATTTTGGCTGATAATAAACGATCAGGTCTCCTCTTTCGAGGCCCCCGCGGATATCATGGATCAGTTTTTCCTCAAAGATGGAAGTATCATGGATCTCCGTATCATAATATGCAATGGACTGCATGAAGTTGTTCCGGATACGGTTGCAGGCAAGTCTCGCGCGGTCAAAGCGCTGTGCCATCTCCACTTCTCTGTCCACCTTCGGATACACGCCGTACCTGACGCGGATCCTGTCGGTATGCAGCATATCCTTCAGCGCTTCCGCGATCCTCTGCTCCACTTTTTCATAAGAATCCATATGGGTGCAGTACATATAAAACATGTCCGCTTCATAGCGGCACACATAGCCATCCGCATCTTCGGAAAGCACCTGGCGCAGGCTTTCCGCCAGAAGGGAAAGAACCCTGTCCCCATAATATCTGCCATGGAGTTCGTTTACCAGATGGAAATGCTCGATGTCCACAGCAACTGCATCCATCTCCCAGTCCGGATAAAACTGGTCAAGCTCTGCGCAATACTCCATGAAATAATCTTTGGTATAAAGACCTGTCAGTTCATCGCGTTCTGTGTGCATGATGATCATGCGGTCTTCCGCCAGCTCAATGATCCGGCCGATCCTGGCCATGATCACTTCCGGCATATCATAAGGCTTGGTGATAAAATCAGCCGCCCCCAGTTTGAGGGATCTGACTTCCGCATCCTTTTCCGAGGTCAGGACGATCACCGGGATCTGCCGCAGGTTTTCATCGGATTTTAAGATCTCCAGAAGTTCGAAACCGTTCATCCCGGGCATCAGCAGATCCAGCAGGATCATGCTCAGCGTATCCTGGAAGGAATGGATCTTTTCCAAAGCATCCACACCGTTTTCCGCATAGATCACTTCATATTCCGAACTGACGATATACCCCAGCATCTGTCTGTTGACGCTTTCATCATCCACAACCAGAACCAGTTTTTTGGAGTGTTCCGAATACTTCAGTCTCCTGTCCATCCGCTTCTTTCCCTTCCCGAATTTGCCCCTTCTCGATCATAATCCGCCGATAGGCATGATGATACAAATGATATTCTATCACAAACGTGTCAATGTCGCAAATATTTTCATGCGTTTTTCGTAGTTACTATTCACAGTCTGATCCAACTCACATTTCCACTTGCCTTCACCACGATCGATAAGATATACTTTTCTTGTCGGTATTGCGCGCAGTACCGATAAAAAATAAATGCGATCATAAAGGAGGAAATGTTCAATGGCAAAGACGCTAAAAGACATTCAGAAACTCATCGCGGAGGAGGATATCGCCTTCGTGGACTTCAAACTGACCGACATTGACGGCAGATGGAGGCACCTTTCCATCCCGGCAGAAAGGCTGACGGAAAGCACCATGGAACATGGCATCGGCTTTGACGGTTCCAACTATGGGTATGCGCCGGTTGAAAACAGTGACATGGTTTTCATCCCCGTTCTTGATTCCGCTGTTGTGGACACCTATGCTGAAGTGCCCACGCTTTCCATGATCGGTGACGTACGCATCATCGATCTTCCCAATAACAGACCTTTTGACCAGTATCCGAGAAACGTTGCCATCCGCGCCCTCGAATATATGAAGGAACAGGGCGTGGCGGATAAAATGCTGATCGGTCCGGAATATGAGTTTTATATTTTTGACAGTCTGTACTACAATATCGATTCCCATCACGTTTCCTCTGAGCTTTTCTCTTCCCAGGCCGGCTGGGCTTCTGATGATGAGGATAACAACTTCGGTTATCAGGTTCATCCCCACAAAGGATATCACACTTCCCTTCCGATGGATGTCAACGCGGACCTTCGCAGCCGCATGTGCATGTCCATGAAGGACTGGGGCATCGATGTCAAATATCATCATCCGGAAGTCGGCGGAAGCGGACAGATGGAGATCGAGGTAGAACTCGGCGATATGTTAAAACTTGCCGATGATACCATGAGCGCAAAATACATCATCAAAAACGAAGCCGTTCTGGACGGACGCACCGCAACCTTCATGCCCAAGCCCCTTGGCGGCGAAGCCGGCAACGGCATGCACGTTCATATGCTCCTGTTCAAAAACGGAAAACCCGTCTTTTACGACAAAAACGGCTATGCCCAGCTTTCCAAAAAAGCGCACTACTTCATGGGCGGTCTTCTGACACATGCCCGTTCGCTTTGCGCCATCACCAATCCTTCCACCAACTCTTATAAGCGGCTAGTGCCCGGATTCGAAGCACCAGTGACCATCGGCTATGCCATGGCAAACCGCAGCGCCGTGATCCGTATCCCTGCTTACGCAAAAACGCCCGAAACCAAACGTTTCGAGCTTCGCAATCCGGACGCTACCTGCAATCCTTACTATGCATATTCCGCGATCCTCATGGCAGGTCTTGACGGCATCGAAAAGAAGATCGATCCCCATAAAGCCGGCTGGGGCCCTTACGACTTCAACCTCTTCGACCTTCCGGAAGAAGAAAAAGCAAAACTCACAGGCCTTCCCACAACACTTGGCGAAGCACTTGATGCCCTCGAGGCGGATCACGACTACCTGACCAAGGGCGGCGTCTTCCCGCAGAGACTCCTCGATCAGCTGATCAGCCGCACCCGCAAAGCAAATGATGAGATCTCAAGAATTCCTCATCCGGCAGAGTTTGCTTATTACTACGATTTATGATTCACAGTGATTGCGAAAAAACGCCGTCTCCCGCAAGCTTGCTTGCAGGGAACGGCGTTTTTTTCGTAATCATTTCTGCGAAGCAGAAATCCTCCTATCCCAGAAACTCCCCATTATAACTTACCAGCACGGCACTGCTGACCTTTTCCATCTCAGCCAGTTCATTGATGAAATCCGTATCTTCATCCTTCAGCCTGACATCCAGATTCAGCTCGATCATCCCCTTCTGCACCGTCTTACTCTTGACGCTCATCTTCTTAACCTGCGCCTTTACATACTCCGTTGCCTTCTTCTCCGCCTCCTTATCCTCGCACCGCAGCACAATGATATACGGATTGACATGGGGCTTCTGATTGACAAAGCAAAGCAGGACCACTGCGATCATCAGCGATCCGAATACCGCCAGCGGGATCAGCCCCGCCGCCAGAACAATGCCTGCCGCGATGGACCAGAAAAGATAAGCGATATCCAGGGGTTCCTTGATGGCGGTACGAAATCTGACGATGGAAAGGGCGCCGACCATACCGAGGGAAAGTACCACATTACTGGTAACCGCCAGGATCACAACCGTGGTGATCATTGTCAGCGCGATCAGCGTCACACCGAAGCTGGACGAGTACATCACAGCGCTGCAGGTCTTTTTATAAACAAAAAAGATCAGCATTCCCACGCAATAGGCCAGTGCGATGGCGATCACCATGTCAAGAATGCTCACACTGCTTATATTTTCCAGAAAACTCGATTTGAAAATATCGCTGAATGTCATAATTTATTCTCCCTAATTGATCAGTATCTTTTCGGCTCAGCATTTTCATACCGGGCTCCACACTCAATCGTACTCTCTGCATGCCGCATACTTCGAATAGGCCTGTTCTCTCACATCAACCTGCACCGCCTTGCGGATCACCTCGGGCAAAAAGCCGTCCCACTTCACTTCCAGAATGATGGGCGATCCTGCCACCGGTACCGTCGGAAGGTCCGGGTTAAAAATATCCTTCGATACCAGCCCCGTCCGGATATCATAATCCAGCGTCACTCTCACATTTCCCGGCAGATACGTATACGGCTGCCTTGTATAATCCACAACTGTCTTCGGCGCTAAAAGCTCATTTTTCATTTTCGCATACAGTTCCCGGATCAGAGGCCGGTCCGTCTCTGCCATCCACGCTGTATCCCCTGCGATCACAGACAAGACCTCGTCTTTTGTCATGGCAGCATTGTCTTTTGTTCCGAGACCGGAAAGCTTGCTCTTTTTTTCCAGTCTGATAAAAGACGGATCGTTGTCATAAAACCGGATACGGAACTTCTCCCGCCTGTCCACGCCATCGATCTTTTCCCGGAGCGCCTTATCCGACGGCGTATCAAAATACAGACTGCGGATAAAGTACCTGCCATCCTTTGCATGGGCGTCAGCCTGCATCAGATGCGGCAGGCGGCTTTGCAGAATCAGCATATCTGTCCTGCTGATCTCATGTTTGATCTCATGTCTGTAATCTGTTCTCATACTTCAGGATTATAACAAAAATAAATGGTTTCGTGCAAGCATGACGATCCGGTCAGTAAATCCATATCGTCTGTGAATCGTATCTATGAACTTATCACAGGATCAGTTTCAGTCCAATGATGATCAGGATCAGCCCTCCCATGATCGAGGCCTTTCCGGCAAACAGCATTCCGAACTTCCGACCAATGGCAATGCCCCCAAGGCAGATGATGAGCGTCACGGCTGCAATGATGCAGGAAGCCGAAAACGCGGCAAGCGCCGAATAGGTTGCAAAGGCAAAGCCAACAGAGAGTGCATCGATGGAGGTCGCAACGCCCTGGACAAAAAGTAAGCGATTGCTAACTTTATTAGTACTCTCATCCGCATTGTCTTCCGCATCTTTTTCCGAGTTTTCCCTGTCTTCCTTCCATCCCTCCACGATCATCTTTCCGCCGAGAAACAAAAGCAGAAAAAATCCGATCCAGGGAATCGCCGGCTGTACAAACGCGAACGCCTCTACAATGGTATGGATGCAGAGCCATCCGATCATCGGCATCAGAAACTGAAAAAACGCAAAACAGCCTGCGATCTTCAGACGCTGTGTTTTTTTCATATACGGATCATGCAGACCGTTTGCCAGAGAGACCGAAAAGGCGTCCATGGCAAGCGCAATACCCAATATGATACTTTCAAAAATAAATCCGATCATCTTTCAGCAATAGATTTCTTACAGTAAAAAACAGTTAAAACATTACGAAAACGGGGCATAGCCTAAGCCATGCCCCTGCTACATCATGAAATCACTTTTATAATTCCGATATCTCTTCCTGGGTAACCACCCGGATCCCGGCTTTTGCCAGCGCCGCTTCCGCCGCTTTATGGTCATTTACCCGAAATACCATATAGGCATTGTCGGTATTGGTAATTGCAGACAGCGCATACATATAATTCAGATTGATCTGGTCTTTTGCAAAAACCTTCAGCACCTGATTCAGACCGCCCGGTACATCCGGGATCTGCGCTACCACAACACTCGTCAGTTTATTGATATAGTTTTCATCCTTCAAAACCGTCGTTGCTTCATATACATCATCCACGATGATCCGGACAATACCGAAGCCTTCGGTTTCCGCCAAAGACAGCGCACGCATATTGATCTTGTTTGCTGCGAGCACTTCCGTCATCTCGCACATTTTTCCCGGTTTGTTTTCAAGAAAGATGGAAATCTGTTTTACGCTCATATGTAACCCTCCTTGTCTATATCTTCCGGTTATCGATCACCCTGACAGCCTTACCCTCGCTTCTGGTAATGCTCTTCGGTGCCACCAGCGTTACCTTTGCCTTGATGCCAAGCATGTTCTTCAGGCCCGCCACAAGATCGTTCTGATGTTTGGTCACTTCTGTCATATCATCGGTAAACATTTCCGGTGTCATTTCCACATGGACATCCAGGGTATCGGTATTGTTCACACGGCCGACAATGATCTGGTAATTTGCCTGATATCCATGCTCAAGCAGCACGGTTTCGATCTGGCTCGGGAATACATTGACGCCGCGGATGATCAGCATATCGTCGGATCTTCCCATGGGTTTTGCCATCTTCACATGGGTCCGTCCGCAGGAGCACTTTTCCCTGCTCAGTCTGCAGATATCCCTGGTACGGTAGCGAAGCATAGGGAACGCTTTTTTATCAATGGCCGTAAATACCAGTTCTCCCGTTGCTCCTTCGGGCAAAACCTCTTCCGTATCGGGATCGATGATCTCTGCAATAAAATGATCTTCATTGATATGCATGCCGCTTTGTGCGCTGCACTCGAAAGCAACGCCCGGTCCGGAAAGCTCTGTCAGACCGTAAATATCATAAGCCTTGATGCCAAGCGTTTCCTGAATGCTCTGACGCATCTCCTCGCTCCAGGCCTCAGCGCCGAAGATACCGGCTTTCAGTGGAATATCATCCGGGCCAAGTCCCATCTCCTTCATGCTCTCACCAAGGTAAGCCGCATAAGAAGGCGTACAACAGATAATGCTTGCCTGCAGATCCTGGATGAACATGATCTGTCTTTCCGTATTACCCGAAGAGATCGGCACTGTCATGCAGCCGACCTTGTGGCTGCCACCATTGAGGCCTGCGCCTCCTGTAAACAATCCGAATCCATAAGATACCTGGCAGACATCATCTTTGCTGCCGCCTGCCGCTACAATAGCTCTCGCGCAGCAGTCTTCCCACAGATCGATATCACCCTGGCTGAAAAATGCAACCAAGCGCATTCCGGTGGTACCGGAAGTCGAATGGATCCTGACAACCTGATCCTTTGGAACACCCATCAGACCATAAGGATAAGCATCCCTTAAATCCTTTTTGGAAAGAAAAGGAAGTTTATGCAGATCCTCAATGGTCTGAATATCCTCGGGGGTTACCCCCTTCTTTTCCATTTTCTTGCGATAGTAAGGAACGTTGTCCCAGACATGCTGTACCTGCTCCTTCAGTTTTTTGTTCTGAATGGCTATGATCTCATCCCGAGAAGCACATTCAATCTCCTTTTGAAAATACCGTTCCAATTTCCGCCTCCTTGTCTGACAACAGGCTGTTTCGCTTTTCTCAAAACAGCTTTCTGTCACATTACACACTCCCCAGCTTCAGACGTTTTTACCAAGCTCGAACGCTTTTTTATTCATCTCTAAGAACTTCGCGGGTACTACCGCTTCCATCGCCTTCTGCCATGCCTCATCCGGCATGTCAAAGTAATGGGACAGTCTGCCCATCAGCACGATATTGACCGCCTTTGCGGATCCGGCCTGCTGTGCTAAGGAAAGGCAGTCGATGGCATCCACTTTTGCTCCGGTCTGTTTCATTTTCTCCACCAGATCCGTCGGATATTCCATCGCACCGGTGATCACGGGCATGGGATCGATCTGCTGAATGTTCGTCACGATCTGACCGTCCTTTTTCAGGTAAGGCAGCCATCTTGCAGCCTCAAGAAGTTCAAAGGAGATGATATAATCAGCCTCTCCCTCGTCTACAAGCGGGGAATACACCTTATCCCCATATCTGACATAAGTTACGACACTGCCGCCTCTCTGCGACATGCCGTGCACTTCAGATACCTTAACATCATATCCGGCATCCAGTAAAAGACGCCCTAACAGTTTACTTGCCAGCAGGGAACCCTGTCCGCCCACGCCGACGATCATTACATTTTTTGTTTCCGACATTTCTCTTCCTCTCTAAATCAATTATCAGTATTCCGACTCCGTATTTCCATACCGGACTTTCCAGTAATGGATTACTGGTCTTTCGCTCCGTATTTCCATACCGGATTTTCCGCTAAAAGAAATCATCTATCCTCCGGAACGGTCCTCAAATTCTGCGTCTCACTCTCCGGTATGCTCAAACGCCCCGACGGGACAAAGCTGCTCGCAGACTCCGCATCCTACGCAAAGGGTTTCATCGATATGCGCCTTGCCGTCCTTCATGGAAATAGCCGGGCATCCGATCTTCATACAGGATTTACAACCGATACATTTTTCCGTATTCACACATACCGGCGGATTATGCTTCACATATTTCAGCAGTGCGCAGGGCCTTCTGGAAATGATCACTGATGGCTCTTCTGCCGCAAGTTCTTCCTTTACGGCTGTATCTGCTGCCTTCAGATCATACGGATCTACCACGCGGACTCTTTCAAATCCCATGGACCTGCAAAGCGCTTCAAGGTCGATCTTCCCTGCCGGGTCACCTTTGATGTTATAACCGGTGGTCGGGTTCTGCTGATGTCCCGTCATACCGGTGATAGAGTTATCCAAAATGATCACGGTGGAATTCGACTGGTTGTATGCGATGTTCGCAAGTCCTGTCATACCGGAATGCATAAAGGTGGAATCACCGATGACAGCTACGGTCTTTCCTTCATTTTCACCTTCACTTGCCTTGTTAAAGCCATGGATTGCGCTGACAGAAGCGCCCATGCAAAGGGTGGTATCGATAGCGGACAGCGGCGCCACGGCCCCTAATGTATAGCAGCCGATATCACCGAGTACCGTGCATTTATTCTTGCTGAGTGTATAGAACAGGCCTCTGTGCGGACAGCCTGCACACATAACAGGCGGTCTTCCGGGGATCTGATCTTCCACGGAAAGCACCCGGTCAGCTGTATGCTCTTTCCCCCAAACAAGACTTCCGATGCATTTTCTCAAAAGGTTTTGGGAAAACTCACCGCACATGGGGAGCAGGTCTTTTCCATGAACGGAAAGGCCAAGGCTCTTGCAGTGATTTTCAATGATGGGATCGAGCTCTTCCACAACGATGAGCACATCGTTGTCATTTGCAAAATCCTTAATGAGTTTTTCCGGCAGGGGATTTACCATGCCCAGTTTCAGAACGGAAACGGAATTTCCGAATACTTCTTTCACATACTGATAAGAGGTGGATGACGTGATGATGCCGACTCTTCTGCCATTAGGGCTCTTGCCGTTAGCTTTTTCCACACGGTTGATCTCGCAGTTTTCAGCCCACTCGGCCATTCTCTTCATCCGCTCTTCCACGAAGGGATGACGGCGGATCGCATTGCCGGGCATCATGACATACTTGGGAATATTTTTCTCATACGCCTTTCTGTCAGGAACCTTTCTCTCCACGGTTTCCACAACCGACTGACTGTGCGCGACGCGGGTGCACATCTTGATGATGATGGGCGTATCGTATTCTTCGGAAAGGTCATAAGCCAATGCAGCAAAAGTGCGGGCCTCTTCGGAATCGGCAGGCTCGAGCATCGGTACCTTGGATGCAATGGCATGATGCCTTGAATCCTGCTCATTCTGGGAAGAATGCATGCCGGCATCGTCTGCCACGCAGATCACGATACCCGCATTCACGCCGGTATAGGACATGGTATAAAGCGGATCTGCAGCAACATTCAGACCCACATGCTTCATGCCGCAAAAAGAGCGCCTGCCGGCAAGGGATGCACCAAATGCTGCTTCCATCGCCACCTTCTCATTGGGCGCCCATTCACAATAGATCTCATCATATTTTGCCGCTTCCTCCGTCACCTCGGTACTCGGCGTACCGGGATAACTCGAAACAAAAAGACAGCCCGCTTCATAGAGCCCGCGAGCGAATGCCTGATTACCCAGCATCAGTTTCTTCATAGTGTTGTACTCTCCTGTTTCTTGTTTCTATATCGTTTTTCATACCTGCGAAAGTGCATTTTGGAACACTTTTGCCATGTATGAACATATCTATACTACTTTATCACAAAAATAGTTTTATCACAATCATTATTTTCTATATAAAACAAAGCCTTCCCCCTGGGGGGAAGGTGGCGCGAAGCGCCGGATGAGGGGCGTTCATCTTATTCATCAAGGTATCTCCACCAGCCCCGCATCCTTCATCTCCTGGAGGCTTTTCAGCATACCCAGTTTCGCATGCGGGAAGGTCAGTCCGCCCTGGAAATACACGGCATAGGGTTCCTTCATCGGTCCATCTGCGGAAAGCTCAATGGACGACCCGGATACAAAAGCGCCGGCCGCCATGATCACCTGCGCATCATCCCCCGGCCTATCCCAGGGCTCGGGGGTCACAAAACCGTCCACCGGCGCAGCCGCCTGAATGCCCTTGCAGAAAGCGATCAGCGCTTCCGGTTTACGAAGCACGATGGCCTGAATGATGTCAAAACGATCTTCCACTGCATTCGGCCTTACCTCAAACCCGAGTTTCTCATACAGATTTGCCGCAAAGATCGCGCCCTTCAAAGCTGCAGCTGTCACAGTCGGCGCCAGGAACAGCCCCTGATACAGCGAAGGCAATGCGCCAAGCGATGCGCCCACTTCTTTTCCGAGACCGGGGGAAGTCAGTCTGTATGCTGCATTTTCGATGCATTCTTTTGTTCCGGCAAGATATCCACCAATGGGCGCCAGACCGCCGCCGGGATTTTTTATGAGTGATCCGACAACCAGATCCGCTCCCACCTCCGTGGGCTCTATCCTTTGCACGAATTCTCCGAAGCAGTTGTCAACCATGCAGATGATATCACTGCGGATCCCTTTGATAAAAGCGATGAGCTCGCCAATACTCTCCACCGATCATGTCCTTCTGGTGGCATAACCCTTGGAACGCTGGATCGTTACCAGCTTTGTCTGCGGCCGGATCGCCGCCTTGATCCCTTCGAGATCAAAAGAGCCGTCCGGCAGCAGATCCACCTGACGGTATGTGATCCCGTATTCGGCCAGGGAACCTCTCGACGGGCGGATCCCGATAACCTCTTCCAAAGTATCGTAAGGTTTTCCCACCGGGCTGAGCAGTTCGTCCCCGGGACGCAGATTGCTCATCAGCGCAAGCGCCAGCGCATGGGTCCCGCAGGTGATCTGCGGACGCACCAGGGCATCTTCTGCCTTGAAGATCTCCGCATAGACACTCTCCAAGGTCTCCCTTCCGATATCGCCGTAGCCATAGCCGGTGGTTCCGAGCAGGCAGGCTTCGCTCACCTTCGCCTTCTGCATCGCTGCGATGACCTTGAGCTGATTATACTCAGCGATTTCATCGATGGCATCAAAACGAGGGCGCAGATCCGCAAGGACCTCCTCCCCGAAAGAAAGAACCTCCTCGGAGATTCCAAGAGTCTTATATTGTCGTTTCATTTGTTCTGTCATATAGATTATAAGCTCTGAGGGTTTATATTATATCAGTTCTTCTTGAACCCTGCTCTCTTCCTCAGCGTCGGATCCAGAATCTTCTTACGGATCCTCAGGTTCTCCGGCGTCACTTCCAAAAGCTCATCCGTATCGATAAAGTCCAGTGCCTGCTCCAAAGACAGGATCCTCGGAGGTGACAGGCGAAGAGCTTCATCCGAACCTGACGCACGGGTGTTGGTCAGCTGTTTTTTCTTGCAGACATTCAGTTCGATATCTTCTGTCCTTCCCGTCTCACCGATGACCATACCGCTGTAAACTTTGACGCCCGGACCTACGAACAGAGTGCCGCGTTCCTGTGCATTATACAATCCGTAAGTAATGGTCTCTCCATCCTCAAAAGCGATCAGGGAACCTTTTGCACGGTAAGCAAGGTCACCTTTGTAAGGACCATAGCCGTCAAAACTGGTATTCATGATACCGTTTCCCTTGGTATCCGTCATGAACTCGCCGCGATATCCGATCAGTCCGCGGGACGGAATGGAAAACTCGAGCCTCGTATAGCCGCCGGCTGCGGGTTTCATGGAAAGCAGCTCGCCTTTTCTGGTAGACAGCTTCTGAATGACAGTACCGGAAAATTCTTCCGGCACGTCCACATAGGCGATCTCCATGGGCTCTGTCTTATGTCCGTTCTCATCGGTGTGGTACAGCACCTCTGCTTTGGAAACTGCAAACTCATAGCCTTCACGGCGCATATTCTCGATCAGAACAGACAGATGCAGTTCTCCCCTTCCGGATACCTTGAATGCTTCTGTCGTATCGGTTTCTTCCACGCGCAGGGATACATCCGTATTCAGTTCGCGGAACAGGCGGTCACGCAGATGTCTGCTGGTGACATATTTTCCTTCCTGACCTGCCAGCGGAGAGTCATTGACGATAAAATGCATGGCGATCGTCGGTTCCGAAATCTTCTGAAACGGTATCGGCGCAGGATTGTCCACGCTGCAGAGCGTATCGCCGATATGGATGTCTGCGATTCCGGAAATGGCAACGATGGAACCGATGCCCGCTTCTTTCACTTCCACCTTGGAAAGACCGTCAAACTCATACAGTTTGGAAACTTTTACTTTCTTCTGTTTATCCGGTTCATGGTGGTTCACGATCACCACTTCCTGATTGACCGCTATGGTCCCGTTATCGACTTTGCCGACACCGATACGGCCTACATATTCATTATAATCAATGGTACTGATCAGTACCTGGGTTCCGGCATCCGGATCGCCTTCCGGCGCCGGGATATAATTCAGGATCGTCTCAAAGAGCGGCTGCATATCCGTGCCTTCTTCATCTGCGGACAGGGATGCCGTACCGGTTTTTGCAGAAGCAAATACAAAAGGACAATCCAGAAGGCTTTCATCTGCTTCGAGATCGATGAGCAGTTCTAAGATCTCATCCACCACTTCTTCCGGTCTTGCTTCCGGTCTGTCGATCTTATTGACACAAGCGATCAGCGGAAGTTTCAATTCCAGTGCTTTGCGAAGCACGAACTTGGTCTGCGGCATAACACCTTCAAAGGCATCCACCACCAGTACAACGCCGTTTACCATCTTCAGGACACGTTCCACCTCGCCGCCGAAATCCGCATGCCCCGGAGTGTCCACGATATTGATCTTTGTATTTTTATAGGTAACTGCAGTATTCTTGGAAAGGATCGTGATCCCGCGTTCTCTCTCAATGTCATTGGAATCCATGACACGCTCTGCCACTTCCTGATTCGCACGAAATACACCGCTCTGCTTTAAAAGCTCATCCACCAGCGTTGTCTTGCCGTGATCGACATGGGCGATGATCGCTACATTTCTGATGTCTTCTCTTTTCTGCTTCATTGTATCTCCTCTATCTATTATGGGGTTAAAAATACCATACTCCCTGTTTCTGTACGCAAAAACGTGGTGCCGGATTCAAGGCACCACATCACAGTGTATCACAAACTTTTCAAATTGCAAGGAAAATCGATTTCAATGGGTGTCAATGGGGACGGTTCGGCGTCAAGTGGGGACGGTTCTCTGTGACACCACGTTTCAATGGTGTCAGAGAGAACCGTCCCCATTGACACCTTTGAAATCAGGAATTATCTATGACAGGAATTCTCCAGGGAATACATTCGCCTACCTCGGGATGAACCTTCCCACCTGTCAGCTCCACGATTTCTTTTATTATGCGGTCCGTTTCCCCCTCTTCAACCAGTAAGCATGCGCTTACTTTTTCGCCATATCCCACATCTTCCTGAATAACGCTTTCCTTCACAGCCGCGTAGCTTTGCACTTTCCCCCACAAGGTATAATCAGTTTCAAGACGAACCCGGTTCATCTTTTTTTCTTCCAGAAGCTGCGCCTGACCGATCCCCTCTGTTACCGCATCCTGATAGGCCCTGACGAGACCGCCGGTTCCGAGCAGTACCCCGCCGAAGTATCTGGTCACCACAACCGCCACCCCGGAAAGCTGCCTTCCTTCCAAAACGGAAAGCATGGGTTTTCCGGCTGTGCCGGACGGTTCCCCGTCATCGGAAGAATGCAGGACCGGCGTCTGCCCCCCCGCTGCTGGCAGAATGTAGGCACTGCAGTTATGCCTGGCATCCCAGTATTTCTTTTTCATCT